>WFOM01000065.1 GCA_015488075.1 Helicobacteraceae bacterium
ATAGAGTTTGCAGGTGATTTCGGATAAATCCTCAAACCAAGTGCTTTTAGAGCTTCTCTGACAGCTTTTGCCCTTTTTTCCGTATCTGCATAGAGTTTTTCATATCCGCCGTTTTGCTCTATGGTTGATAAAATCTCATCAAGCCCTATTACAAGTGTTGTAGCAGCCGTGTAAGCTGTTGTATTTTGTTGCTGTTTTTTTATCTCGCTTGCAAGATTCAGATAATACCCTCTGCCGTTTCCAATCTTTTCTACCGCACTTTTTGAAAGTCCAACTATAGCAAGTCCCGGAGGAAGCATCAAGGCTTTTTGACTGCCTGCTATAAGTGCATCTATATTTGTTACATCTATATCCTCAACACCCACAGCCGTTATACCGTCAGCTATTATCATGATATCTGAATTAATCTCTTTTACTGCTTTTGCTATCTCTTCAACAGGGTGTCTAAGACCTCCAGCACTTTCACTTATCTGTATAGCTACGGCATCTATATTTGGATTTTCTTTTATAGCATTTACAACATCATCAACATTTGCAGGTGTATCCCACTCATATTTTAGTTCAACATTTTCAAGTCCCAGAGCTTTTGCTATCTTGCCAAATCTTTCTCCGAATTTTCCGGCATTGACATTTAAAAGTGTGTTATGACAAAGATTTAGCACACTTGCTTCCATAGCACCGGTTCCGGTTGAAGCCAGCATAACAACCTCATCTGTTTTTAAAAGGTTAAACAGTTTTTCTCTGGCACTTTTAAATACAGCTTCAAATTCCGGAGTTCTGTGGTGGATTGTTTCACCACTCATGGCATCTCTTACATTTAAAGGAACAGGAGTCGGTCCAGGAGTAAATAAAAGCATTACAATTCCCTAAAATTTTTTAGGCAATTATATCCAAATTAATATAAATTTTAAATCAAACTTTTATATCTAGCTTGTGAAGGGAGATTTTCTCTTCAGATTTTTTCTGCTCTTTTTTGTTTTGATTTTGTGTTTCTTCGTCTGCAGTTTCTCTTTGGTGTTCTCTGTCAGGGTCAACCTCTTTGTTTTCTTCAGCGGGTCTTACCTCTTCAACTTCTTTTTCTTTTTCGTTTGTAAGATGCCCTGCCATCATATTTTGAAAATCGATTCTTTGGATGTGATCTGTTTTTAATGATGCCACATATGGTATCTGCTGGTTTGTATATATCACATTGCCTATGGGTCCGAGTGCCATGATACTACCTTGTTATTTTAATCGTTTTGTAGTTGTAATACAAAACATTTGCACCTTCTTGTGCTTTTACATCCTGCCTTTTTGTATAATCGACCAAAAAAGAACCTTTTTGAGTTGTTGAAAATTCCACACACAGTTTTGCGGCAAATTCCAAAACATTTTGGGGAATATTTTGTTTATCGGTTTTCACCAGAACATGGGCACTTGGCATATCTTTTAAGTGAAACCATATATCTTTTGCCTTTGCATCTTTTAAAAGTTTTATATTTCCTTTTTCATTTTTGCCAAGAAGTATCTTATACCCTTCAACATAAAACACTTCAAGATTTTCATCTGTTTTTTCTTTTTTTGATTGTTGTTTTTTTGGAAAAAGGAGCTCTATTTTGTCAATCTCATCACTCTCTTCAACTATCGTCATAAATCTTTTGATATGCTCAATCTTGGACAAAAGAGACTCTTTTTCTATATGCAGGTTTTTTGCTTTTTGTCTGAGCCTTTTTGCTTTTGAAAATATGTCATCCGGAAGTCTTGAAATATTTTCATAAAGTTTTTCCGGTTTATATAGAATTTTGCTGCCGTCATAGTCTGTAAGTTCTATCTCTTTTTGGTAAGGTTTTATGTTGTGAAGATTTGAAAGCACAAGATTCCCTATATAAAAAAGTTCCTCAGAACTCTTTAAAAGTTCATTTTCATCCTCCAACTCATCAAGCCTTTTTAAAAGCTTGTCAAGATTTTTCTTAAGCAAAGAAAGTTTTTGTGTTTTTAAACTTTGCAGTTTTTTTTGATAGTCTTTTTTATATTCATCATACAAAAACCGCTCTATGTCATCTATGGGATATTCTTTGGGGACAAACTCTTTTTTTTTCAAAGGCAGAAGTTTGTGACCGACTTTTACCTCTCTGTATGACGAATATATATCTATATGTCTTAATGCCTCTACAACAACTTCATCTTTGTCAAGTATGATTATGTTTGTATGTTTTCCCGTAAATTCAAACTGCAGATAAAAAAGTTCTTTTTTGTATGAGTGCGACTGCATACATTCAAATCTGAGAATTTTGTCGTCGTTTACCAAAAAAACATCTTGTATCTTTGATTTGTTTATCTTTTTTGAAAGAGCTATATCAAATGGAGCATTGTATAGTTTTTCTCTGTAAAGATTTTTGTCTGTTTTAAAAATTTTTGAGTTTGACTTTGTCAGATCAAAATATATCTCATTGCCTTTGTCAAAAACCGCTTTTATGATATTGTCATCAACTCTGTATATGGAAGATATCTGTTTAAACTGTTTCAGATACAGACATATCTGTTTTAAATGGGAAAGTTTCATAAAGAAGATTATATCAAAAAGTGGCTAAAAACTGCTGTTTTTAGCCAAAAAATTAAGCCAATACTCCATAAACTATTTTGGTTATAACAAACCCGCCTACAACAAGCCATGCGAACATAAGTCCGGCAGTATAAAGCGGAGCAAGACCAAGACCTTTGAATTTTGCAAATCTTGTCTGCATACCAAGTGCAGTCATTGCCATAGTAAGTAAAAATGTGTCTATAGTATTTATGTGATGAACTATATCATCAGGGATTAGATGAAGAGAGTTAAATCCTGCCATACCTATAAAATAAACTGCAAACCAAGGGATTACAAGTTTTACTTTTGCACCTTCACCCCCTTCTTTTTTAGCTTTTGCCGAGAGATAAAGTCCAAGTATGATAAGCATCGGTGCTATCATGATAACTCTTGTCATCTTTACTATAACCGCATTGTTTGCCATAACATCAGGTGAATGAGGGATTGAAGCAGGGACAGCAACAACTTGGGCTACTTCATGTATGGTTCCACCTGTGTATATACCAAATTCTGCAGGAGTCATATGTAAAAATCCTGTTGCCGGTTCTATAATGGTTCCGTATAAAACAGGATACAAAAACATAGAAATAGTTCCAAACAAAACAACCATACTTACGGCAACCGCTGCCTTGTGTCCTTCAGCCTTTAAAACCGGCTCGGTTGCCAAAACAGCAGCAGCACCGCAAACACTTGCACCAGATGCTGTAAGCATAGATGTGTCTCTATCCATTTTAAACACTTTTACACCTATATATGTCCCAAGCAGGAATGTAGTTGTAAGCATAACTGCCGAAACGGTTATACCAGCAGGACCTACATCTATTATCTGCTGGAATGTAAGTCTGAAACCGTAAAACACTATGGCAAATCTAAGTATCTTTTTAGCACTGAAAACTATACCGCTCTCCCATGTTGATGGAAAATGGTTGTGAAGTGTATTTGCATAAAATATACCTATGACTATACCCACAACAAGCGGAGATATTCCAAGCGATTTTATAGGACCGAGTCCGGCTATATATGTAGCGGCAGATGCAACAAGAGCAACAAATATGATACCGCTGAATGTTCCTTTTCTGTTTTCTTTTGAAAATGGCATATTACCCCTTCAACTAAAAAATTTTCGCAATTATACTACTTTTTGATAAAAAAGAGGCAAAACACCTCTTTTGGCTTTTTTATTTTGGAAGCAGGTCCTCTCTTGGGAAAACAAATGTGGCTTTTCTTGTAACTGAAATCTTTTTGTCCGGTTTTCCGTTTTTATCCAATGCATAGGCATGTATCGTTATAGGTATTATCGTATCGTTGTCAGGATTGCTTACGAGTTTGTCATAAGTTGATATAACAAGTATATCTTTGTTTTTAACTCTTGGTTTTACCCAAAACGGTTTTGACGGAGATTTGACAAAAAGTTTACCGTTAACTTTTATGTCCGGTTTTACTTCAAAATAGTATTTCATTTTTGTTTTTTGTATATTTTGAAGTAGGAATATATAGGCATTGTCAACTCTTACCTTGCAGTTTTTGTCGGTTTTTAAATCACATCCTCTAGGAAGCACATGTATGTAGTAGTTTCTGTTGTCTTTGTTGATATTTAAAAGCATATGCTCTTTCTTGCTTGCCATAAATATAAGACCGGCTATTACCAAAGTCAAAACAACAATATACCCTATGATTTTAGGTCTGAAGTATTGGGTTTTTCCTTTTCTAAAAGCAGTTTCATATTCACTTGACCATCTCACAAGTGAAGGCTCTTTGAATTTTGCCATAACATTTGTGCAGGCATCGACACACTCAAGACAGTTTATACACTCAAGTTGAAGCCCTTTTCTTATATCTATGTGTGTAGGGCAGACTGTAACACAGCTTTCACAGGCGGTGCATAGTGCATTTTCTCCGTTTATCTCTTTAACCTCTTTTTGTGATTTTGCCAGTTTGTGGTGATGCTCATCATATATTTTTCCGCCTCTGTATTCATCGTATATAGCCATAATTGTGTGTTCATCATACAAAACAGACTGAACCCTTGAATACGGGCAAACATATACACAAAAATTTTCTTTTATAAATACGATATCAGCTATCAAAAATACGGCAACACCTATAACAAAACCTATCATTATCATATGGTCAGCAGGATTTGCAAGGTATTTGAAAAAATCTTCAGGCGGAACAAAATACCACATAAAGTCCGAAGCGGCAAGTATCGACAAAAACGACCATATTGCTATAGCGACAGCTTTTTTCACCCTGTTTTCAGGCTTGCTCATATCAGGTTCTTTTTGTTTGTTTTTTATAGATCTTCTAAGTCTTAACAGCTTTGTTTCTATAAAATCACGATAAACTACTCTGAAAATCGTCTGAGGGCAAAGCCAACCGCAAAACACCCTTCCTCCAAACACCGTTATACCAAATATACCTATAAAAAGTATCATAAGCAAAAACGGCATAAGATAAAGTTCCTGCATATCAAACTGAACAAACAGAAGATGTAGTTTCATCTTGTCAAAGCTGAGCAGGAAAAAATGGTTTCCGTTTATGGTTATCCACGGAACAACAATCGATACAACAGTTGCAAAAGCATACAGATAATATCTCTTTATTCTCCAGGGAGACTGTTTTTTAAACTCTACATGTTTGACTTCCGACATACATTTTTCCTTTAGTTAGATTTCATACGGACATTTTATAGTATTTATAACTTTGTTTTCTCCGTCAACACTCTCAAAAGGCATTGATGACTCTTTTACAAGCTCTTTTAACTCTCTGGATTCTATATAATCCTTCAAAGAGCTTCTGCTTACATCAAGCTCTCTTGCAATGTAACTTACACTTTTACCTTCAAGCAAAAGCTTTATGATTTGATTCAGATATATATCAAATTTTGATTTTGAGATACTCCCTTTTGGTCTGCCAAAGCTGTTTTCCTGCTTGTTTTTAAGCCTCTGTCTGCATCCGTCTAATAATCCCAACACCAATGTAGCATTAGTTTTATTAGATATAACCACAGCTTTTGATATAAAATGTATCTCAAAACTGTTTTTAAGCAAACAGCTAAACATCTGAACCAAATCTTCCATAAAAGTGCTTAAAACCCAAACATCATAAACCAGCAGTTTAGCATTTGACTGTTTTCTAAGATAATCTGTCACATCGCTTCTTGCTTCAAGTCGTTTATTTTGTGAGTTGTAGTCTATAAAAGTATCATCAATCTCCATGCCTTTGTTTGTGGCATACGATTTTATACTTTTTAGCTGAGAAGCAACAGTGTCAAAATTTTTATCTTGACGGACAAATGCTATAACCATAATGACGGTTTTTTCCTCTTTTTATGATATTTTATCGTCATTATAAATAAATTAACGATAAAAGTCAATAAATTTATTAAAAAAACCGTCAAAAAA
>WFOM01000066.1 GCA_015488075.1 Helicobacteraceae bacterium
GGTTATATGTATGGCAAGACTTTGTTTATGAAAGAGGATGTAGTCTTAACAAACAAAAAGTTTAAATTTGTCGGCGACATATACTACATAGGTAGAAAAAAGATAACTTTTTTTGATAAAGAGTTAAATAAAGTTATACTTTTAGATAAAAGCGAGATAGTTAGCGAATTGTATAAATAATTTTATACAAAAATATAAATATATAAAGAGTAATACTTTCAAAACTTGAAAACGGCTTATCTGTAAAAGTCATTATAACAGCTTTGGATAAAATTTTATCTGTTTTAGGTTATACTTATTACTACATAAATCTGTTTATAAAGAGGTAAAATGAGATATATAAGATCATTGGCAACAGGAGTGATGCTTGGTTCTATGGGAGCTGTAGTTGCATCGTTTGGCGGATGCTCGTCGCAGGAGCAAAAACAGGAAACACAAAACAAGTTTTTGGTAATTGAACAGTTAAGTAACGGCAAATATGTTGTAGTTGAAGAGATACCGACTCAAGGACCAAACAGAGCCATCATAAGAGAAAGACAGCCTGATGGAACTGTTAAAGAGAGGCTTATGAGTGAAGATGAGCTTAGAAAACTGGCACAGCAGGAGTATGAAAGAGTTAAAAACGGAACGAGTGAGACTCTGCAAGAAGGTGGCGGTGAAGGTATGGGTCTTGCCGGAACCATACTAGCTGTAGCAGCGGGTAGTCTGCTTGGAAATATGATAGCAAATTCGCTTTTTTCCAATCCAAACTTCAGACACAAAGCCCAAAGTGTAAACAGAAGTGCCTATGCAAGAAGTAAAACAGGAAGTTTGAGTAAAAAATCAACTTCAACAAAAAAATCGTTTTTCGGTGGTAGTTCAAAAAGCTCATCTTATGGCAAAACAAGCTTTTTTGGAGGATAAATGAAACTTAAAAAAATTGATCCTCTTCCAAAAGATCAGCTTGAAGATATAGGATTTACATGGCATACCGATGAAGATGACGACACCGCATATATAGCTGATGAACTTGTTGAGATTACCGAAGATGAAGCAAAAGCTTTTTATGATGCCGCGAATGAACTTTACGATATGTATGTGGAAGCAGCTGATTATGTTATAGAAAACGATCTGTTTTTTGAACTTGATATCCCTTTTAATTTAGTAGAACTAATTAAAAAAAGCTGGGAAAATGATGTTTTTTGGCATATATACGGCAGGTTTGATTTGGCAGGGGGGATTGACGGAAAACCTATAAAACTTATAGAGTTTAATGCAGATACACCTACAATGCTTTTTGAAACTGCCATACTTCAATGGGCAATGTTAAAGTATAATAATCTTGATGAGTCAAAACAATTTAATGAAATTTATGAAGCCATAACA
Organism: Helicobacteraceae bacterium; assembly: GCA_015488075.1. Taxonomy (GTDB): domain Bacteria; phylum Campylobacterota; class Campylobacteria; order Campylobacterales; family Sulfurimonadaceae; genus S012-15. The sequence continues at coordinate 1,366 of WFOM01000066.1, forward strand.
AATAATTTTAAAAGATTAATTACACTTTTTGATGATGTAGATTTGTTTGAGAAATATTATGAAGGCTGGAAGATACTTTTTTCTTCGGTTGATGGCATAGATGAAGATGAAGCAACTACAAGACTTTTACAACAAATGGCAACCGATGCCGGATTTTCCACCCAGTTTGAATTTATCCAAAATGTCCGTTTTGATGAAAACGGGATATATGACACTCATGAGAACAGTTTTGAATACTGGTTTAAACTATACCCTTGGGAGGATATAGCCATAGAGGAGGGGGAACTTGCAACTTTGTTAAACAAAATTGTCCAAAACCAAAAAGCAATCATCCTAAATCCTCCATATACACTGCTTTTTCAATCAAAAGGTATGTTAAAGATACTAAAACAGCTTTTTCCTGACTCTCCTTATCTTTTGGATGTTGATGACAAACCGCTTACAGGCAAAAAATATGTTAAAAAGCCGATGTTTGGAAGGGAAGGTGCAAATATAGAGATATATGATGCAAACGGTAATCTTACAGACAAAAGAGACGGTCCTTATGACAACTATAAAAACATCTATCAGGAGTTTTTTGATTTTGCACAAGACGGCAGAGGCAACTTATACCAGGCAGGTGTCTTTTTTGCCTATGAGGCTTGCGGAATTGGGTTTAGAAGAGGTAAAAGCATCATAGACAATGACAGCAAATTTGTAGGACATATAATCGTTTAGTTTTTTATAAAAGTATATAAGAAAATATGATACACTTGTATAGACAGGAGCAGATGTGGAAGAAGTTTTTTTGCATAAAAGAGAGTGGGATTATTATAATGATCAGCTTACGGGTCTTAAAAACAGATATGCACTTTTTGAATACCTAAAAACAACCCACAGACTAAATATTTTTATCATAAACATAGATAACTTTTCAAATATAAACATGATTTACGGCTTTTTGGCAGGTGATACCGTCTTAAAAAAGACAGCAGATTATCTGAAAAAAATCATAGAAAAAGATATGATGCTTTTTAGATTTCATGGAGACGAGTTTGTCATACTTACAGAAAGATTTATGAATTTCAGAGAGTTGGAGGATTTTGCGGTATCTGTAGTTTCTTTTTTTGAGCAACTTGAGTTTGATGTAGACAAACTAAAGGAGATAAAAGCAAAAATTTCCGTAAGTGTCGGTATAGCCATGGGAACGGGTATAGTAACACTCAATCATGCCCAGCTTGCCGTAAAAGAGTCAAGAGAAAATGCAAGAGGAGCCTATAAACTTTTTACATCAACTTCAACATTTTACAAAAATCAGCAAGAACTTATATACTGGATAAACAAGATAAAAGAGTCTATAGAAGAAGACAATCTTGTTTCATACTATCAACCTATAAAAAATGTTCACTCCAACCGTGTTGAAAAATTTGAATGTCTTGCAAGGGTAAATGACGAATCTCTGGTAGTTTCCCCTGCAAGGTTTATGGAAGCTGCAAGAATTACCGGAACACTTCAGCTAATTACCAGAACAATCATATCAAAAGCATACAAAGATTTTCAAAATACAGATTATGAGTTTTCTATAAATCTAACTGCAAACGATATTAAACTTGGTTATCTTGAAGAGTTTTTGGATCACAATACAAAAAAATACGGTATAAATCCGGGCAGAGTAACACTTGAACTTCTTGAAGATATTAAAACACTGACTGAAGAAAATATGCTTGAACAGATAAACAGACTAAGAGCCAAAGGTTTTAAGATAGCTTTGGATGACTTTGGAGTGGAAAATTCTAACTTTGCAAGGCTGATAGAATTAAAACCTGATTTTTTAAAGATAGACGGTGTTTTTATCAAAGATATATTTGAGTCAAGAAACCATGAGATTATAGTTGAATCTATCATAGATTTTTGTAAAAAAATAGATGTAAAGATAGTAGCTGAATATATCTCATCCAAAGAGATATATGACAAGCTGGTCAAAATGGGTATAGATTTTGCACAGGGATTTTATATAGGACAGCCTTTAAAACAGATCTAAACCGTGTTTTTTATACCACTGAAGTATGTATTCCCATGCTTCTTTTGCATTGTCAACAAATTTAAAAAGTTTTATGTCGGATGGATCTATAACCCCTTCATCTTTTAAAAATTCAAAGTTGATTGTTTTTTGCCAGTATTTTTTCCCCACAAGCACAACCGGGATCATATCTGACTTGTTTGTCTGTATGAGTGTGAGTGATTCAAAAAGTTCATCAAGTGTTCCAAAACCTCCCGGGTAAACCACCATAGCTTTTGCTCTGTTTAAAAAGTGCATCTTTCTTATGGCAAAGTAGTGAAACTGAAAACAAAGCTCAGGTGTTATATAAGGGTTTGGGAACTGTTCGTGAGGCAGTTGTATGTTAAGTCCTATAGATTTTGCTCCTACATCAAAAGAGCCTCTGTTTGCGGCTTCCATTATACCGGGACCGCCTCCTGTCATGATAACAAGTCTTGCATCTTTGGCACCGCTGCCGCTTAATCCTACCAGTCGTCCAAACTCCCTTGCATCATCATAGTAGATGCTTTTGCCAACCATCCGTTCAGCTTTGTAAAGCTCTCTTAAAAGTTTTCTGTTGTTTGGCTCTTTTGCTATTTTTTCTTCGATGGCTTTTAGTTCTTTAAGGGCTGTTTTATGCTCTTTTATTCTTGCACTTCCAAAAACTATAATAGTATTTTTTATACCGTGTTTTTGTATCTCAAGCTCTGCTTTTAGGTAGTCAAGTTCGAGCCTTATACCCCTTGTTATGCCAGAGTGTAAAAATGTTTCGTCTTCAAATGCTATTTTGTATGTGGGACTTTGTTGTATTTTTTTTATAAGCTCTTTTACATTAGGCTCTTCATCAAGAGATTTTGGTTTTTGCCATGGTTGTTTTTTTCTTCTCATAAAGGCATTATAACAAAAAAGTTACAATGCCTTTGAGTTATCCATCAAAACAGGAACAAATATAAGAGAGACTATGACAGCTGCGACTGTTCCTGAGATAAGTGCCACTCCAAGACCTCCAAAGATAGGGTCGCTTGCAAGCAGTGCAGAACCGAGTATAATGGCAATGGCTGTAAGCATTATAGGTTTTGCCCTTGTTGCACTTGCTATGGCTATGGCTCTTCTTTTTTCTATACCTTTTTCTTCCATCAGATTTTTGGCAAAATCTATAAGAAGCAAAGAGTTTCTCGAACTTATACCCATAAGTGCTATAAAACCTATAAGTGATGTTGCGGTAAGGAAAAATGTGTCTTCGGTTACAAGGTCTGCCACCCAGTGGCCTACTATAACACCTATGATGGAGAGGAAACTTCCGCCCAAAACTATTCCTGCAAGACCAAACGATTTGTAATAAATCACAAGCAACAGATATATAAGAACGAGTGCCGCTATAAATGCAGCACCAAGGTCTCTGAAAGTATCAAGAGTTACTTTCATCTCTCCGTCCCATCTTAAAAGAAACTCTTTGCCTGTTTTTTTGTCTTTTAGATACAAATCAAACATATATGTGCTAAACGGTGCTGTTTTAACATCATAGCCTTTGTTTTTAAAATACTCTATCATTTTGCTTCTGGCTTCTATCAAAGGATAAACCTGTGACTCCATATCTGTCTCAGCTACAACATTTACCATCGTTTTTAAATCTTTGTGATAGATTGTAGGCTCAGACTTCATTTTGACAATCTCTACAACCTCAGTCAAAGGAACCATCATCCCTTTTTTGTTCATAAGATACAGTTGTGAGAGTTTTGCTCTTAGTTCACTGAGAGTTGAGTTGTTGAGTGTTTTTGTTTTTTTGCTCAATGTCACAAAGATGCCTATTTGGTCATTTAAGTCTATAGTGTTTTTAACAGCAACCTGCATACCTTTAAAAGCAAGATAAAGTATCTCGTTTACCTGTTTTACACTTAAGCCGCTTTTTGCTATCTTGTCTGTAAGCGGAACAAGCTCATACCTGTCATAAGGATCTTCACTCATAACATCAACATCAACAACTTTCGGTGTGGATTTGAGTATGGCTTCAACCTCTTTTGAGAGTTTTAGCACATCATCATTTTTCTCTCCGTAAACTTCAACAACTATAGATGCAAGTGTCGGAGGACCTGCAGGCTGTTCTATAAAAGATATGTTTGTGTTTTGGACAATGTTTCCACACTCTTTTTTTACCAAAGGTCTTAGGTTGTGAACCATGGTAAAAGATTTTATATCTCTTTCATGTTTGTCTGTAAGGTTTACTACTATCTCTGCAAATCTTTCACCTTTTTTCATACCGCTTCCTTTAACCAGACCGGCATAGTCAAGCGGTGAGCCTTCACCTATAAACGGCTCTATATCTGTTATGTGTTTTTCATGCTTTAAAAGTGAATCAACCACACATTCACTTACTTTTTTTGTCTGTTCTATGGAGCTTCCCGCAGGTGTTGTCACATATACCGTAAAAGTGTTTGCACTTTTTCCGGGAAGCATTTTTGCCAAAACCACTTTTGTAGGTATCATCATAACCGAACCAAAAAGTGCCAAAAATATCAAAACAATTACAAGCAGTTTTTTTGAAGGTGTATTTAGTATATTGTAAACAAAACGTTCAAATTTTTTACCCTTGTGTTTATGGTGTGGCATTGTTACACCTCCTCTTTTTTATGATGCCTGTGAGCACCGTCATCAGTTGGTTTTATAAGTTTTTTGCTTAGATACGGTGTAAAAATATATGCAACAACAAGTGATGCAAAAAGAGCTACAGGGACATTTAATGGGATAGGTTTCATAAATTCACCCATCATTCCGCCGACAAACATCATAGGAACCATTGTCAAAATGATGGCAAGTGTTGCTATGTTTGTCGGTCTTCCTATCTCATCTGTTGCTTTTACAAGCAGTGTATCCATATCTTTGTGCTCACTGTCATGTGCATGAAGATGTCTGTGAATGTTTTCTATAACTATTATAGCCGCATCAACAAGCAGTCCGAGTGAGAGCAAAAATGCAAACAGTGTTATCCTGTTTATGGTTTGTCCTCCTATATATGCCACAAAGAGTGTTACAGCCAAAATTGCAGGAACTGTAAATGTAACTATAAGAGACTCTTTCCATCCGAGGAAGAAAACAAGCATAACAGCTATTATCGCTATGGTTACTATGAGATGTTCAACCAGTTCGTTTACTGCATCGTTGGCTCTTACACCGTAGTCTCTTGTGATTTTGTAGTGTATTCCGAGTTTTTCAAGCTCATCTTTGTGTTTTTTAAGAACATCTTTGACATCATTTGCTACAAAAACCGCATTTGAACCGGCAAGTTTTGATACCGTCATGGTGATTTGTGAGTGTTTTTGTATGTTGCCTGATTTTTCATCTTTTAAAACGATTTCGGCTTCTTGTTTGTTTTGAAAATCAACTCCGTCTGTTATGGTTGCCACATCTCTTAGATAAATAGGACTTCCCATATATTCTGCAACTATGATGTCGCCTACATCTTTTGTTGTCTCGATCGCATTTTTAACACCAAAAACAACTATTTTGTTCTCTTTTGTAGGTGTGTCAACTTTTGGAACTTCTATGGCTATTGCTTTTATAGCCTGGACTATCTGTCCCAAAGAGAGATGATACCCTTTTAGTTTGTTTAAGTCAACTTCAACATTGAACTGTTCTCTGTGTTCACCTTTTAGTGTGGTTTTTGATACATTCTCAACCTGTGATATTTCTCTTTTTAAGTCTTCTATTTTTGCCAGAAAGTTTCTGTAAGGAATGTTGTTGTTTTCCTGCCAGAAAGCTATGGTTACTATAGGTATGTCTATATCTATATCAAAAGGTTTTACCAGCGGTTGCATGATGTCTTTTGGAAGCTGGTCCATATTTTGCATAACTTTGTCATAAAGTTTCAGGTTGGAGATTTCTCTGTTTTGTCCTATATAATACATAACATTTACAACAGCCACATTTTCCATACTCATAGAGTATATGTGCTCCACACCTTTTATCTCTCTTAGCTTTTGCTCCAAAGGCTCTACTATAATGGTCTCAACCTGTTTTGGCGAGAGTCCGGGTGCAGGTATGATGATACTTCCGCCGCTTATGGCAATCTGCGGGTCTTCTTCTCTTGGCATTATGCTTAAAGATATATATCCTATAGCAAGTAAAAATACTGCCAAAACCGCAGTCAAAGGATTATACAAAAAAGTTTTTGCCAGTTTTCCGGCATAATCTTTGACTTCTATATGTGACAAATCTTTTTCTTTCATGCTACACCTCTATATCAACTGTTGCATACATTCCGGGATATAGCTTTTTGTTTTTTATATCTTTTTTGTCTATTTTTATTTTTATTTTAAAAGTGTGTGTCATAGGATTTGAACTCGGGATGATAGCAGATATTTTTCCTGTTGTTTTTATACCTACAGATGGGATGTTGACTTTTACTTTTTTCCCTATGTATATCTTTTTCATATTGTTTTCAGATACTTCCACCTGAACTTTTAGGTCACTTAGGTCAGCCAACACAATAGCCGGCATTCCGGGCATTGCCATCTCTCCAACTTTTATGTTTTTGGCTATGATTACACCATCATTTGGTGCTTTTATCTTAAGATATCTGTATTGGTTGTAAACTTCATCAAGTCTTGCTTTTGCTATGTTTACCATATCCTGAGTGTTTTTATAAGCCAGTTCAAGCTCTTCTACTTTGTATTTTGCAACCATATCTTTTTCATAAAGTCTTTTGTGTCTTTCAAGATTTCTTTTTATATTTTCAAGCTGGTTTTGATACATCTGTAGTGAAAGCTCCGCTTGTCTTTTTGCTGAGTCTATCTCTTTTGAGTCTATCTCATAAAGAAGCTGTCCTTTTTTTACAAAATCACCTTCACTTACATTTACTTTTGTAACAAATCCCATAAATCTGCTTGTTATCATCTTTTGGTTGTCAGATATGATGCTTCCGGAAAGTGTTACGGTTTCTGCCAGAAGCGACATGGATGTTATCATTAAAAATATCAGTATTTTTTTCATCTTTTCCCCTTTTTATCTGTAGTTTGCTATTTTTTTAAGTTCAAATATCTGTTTTGTTCTTTTGTTTTGTGCCATTAAAAGTTCCAAAACTTTTTTTATCTGCTCTGACTGTTTTATGATGACATCATTCATAGAAACAAGTTTCTCTTTGTATCTTCCCTCATAATTTTTATATATGGCATCAGCCAGTTCGAGCTCTTTTTTAAGTGATGATATCTGACTGTTTAGTGTTTGTATGTTTGTTTTTATTTTTGCAATTTTGAGTGCTATACCTTTTTTTGCAAGTTCAACCTTAGATGAGATTTTTAACTTCTCAATCTTTGCTCTTTGTTCTTTTGCATAGTCGCTTCCACCGTTAAATATGTTCCATTTCAGTTGTAGACCTACTGTGTATGATTTGTGTTTGTTCAGATTTGTCCACAGTTTGTCATCGCTAGAAGCGACTTCAGCCTTAAATCCTATAACAGGGTAGTAAAGGTCTGCTCTTGAAACTTTTAGCATACTGTCTGTAATCTTAAGACCTTCTTGTGCTTTTTGCAAATCAAGATTTGCATTTAATGCTTCTTCATCAGATATATCCGGCATCTTTACGGCTTTTTTGGGAGGGATGATAGACTCTACTTTTTGGTTTAGCAAAAAGCTTATGTATTGATAAAGCAGTTTTTTGTTTGCTTTTAGTTGGGTTATAA
>WFOM01000067.1 GCA_015488075.1 Helicobacteraceae bacterium
AGCGTGTGATATTTTGGAAAAACTGATAAAAAAGTATGGATATAGTTGGAAAACAATAGCAAAATATCATTCATTTAACTATTCTCATCAGAGGAAATATTTAACTTTGTTATCAAAAGCTTTTGATAAAAAAAACAGAAAGGGTAGAAAATGAGACAAATTGCAAAGATTGGTCTTTTAGCAGGAGTAGGATTGTTTGTGTTGAGCGGTTGCGCAACACAAAACAGTAGTGTCCGGCCTAAAATTGTTTACAAGGTCGAAAAAAGTAATTATATACTTAAGAGCGATGCTAAGGTTAAAAAAGCAGTTGCTATGCTTATAATAAACCAGAAAAAGATTAGCAGTAAGGTGGATACGGTCAACAATAAAACAAAAAGCATAAAAAAAGAGTTGGATGCCGTAAAAGATAAAATTGACAAAATTAGTCAAAAGCAGATATCTATAAAACAGGCTCCAAAAATAAAAGAAAAAATTGTAAAAACACCGTCAACGCCTTATGACAAGGTAATATTGGATTTTGTTAAAAAGAGATAATAGATGAAAAAAAGTATATTTATTGTACTGATGTTGTTAGGTTTTGCTTTTGCTAAGGATACGACAACAGTAATAAATGTGACAAAATTATCTTGGCAAGAGATAAACAAAAAAGCAATTGCAAAATTGATTTTACAACAAAAAAAATTACAAAACAGAATTTCAGAATTGGAAAAACTGATAGACAAGACAAAACAGGGGAATTATGTTGTAAAAACATTTGGCGCAAAAGTAAGGGAAAACCCCAGTTTTAATGCAAAAGTTGTGAAATATTTTACCAAAGGTCATAGAGTAGCAGTTGCAATGTGCGTAAGTAATTTTTGTAAAATAGGTGAAAACATGTGGATAAGTAAATACATTATCAAAAAAGTACATTAAGGAGAAAAAAATGATAAAAAAAATAAATAAAAAAATAGCAGTTTTGGGAATGGTGGCGCTATCGTTGTCTTCATTGATGGCTATCGGTAAAAAAGTGGATGTAAAAACTCTTAACAGTGATCCGTTTATTTCAAAAAAAATGAAAGTTACCAAAGCGGTTGATTTAGGCGACGTGTACCAGGTAAAAGGCATAGCAAATACTCAACGCAACATGATAAATGCTGTCATAACAAAAGATAAAAAATATATCATATTAGGACCTGTTTATGAGCTAAAAACAAATAAACAAGTGCAAATCCCTGTAAATATGAAGCATTACGAGGAGAAAGAAGCATTTACTATCGGAAATGGAAAAGACGAATACTATGTGTTTACAGACCCGGAGTGTCCTTTTTGTAGAAACTTTGAAAAAGTTATACCAAAAATTAAAAAACATATAAAATTTCATGTCTTTTTGTTTCCATTGTCATTTCACAGACATGCAAAAAATATGAGTCTTTATATATTATATCAGCCAAAAAACAAAAGAGCAGAGGCTATGAAAGACATCATGATTAATGGTTCAACAAAATATGTGGGATACAAATATACTGATAAAGCTAATAAAATACTCAACTCAAATATGAGAGTTGCAAGAGAGCTTGGAGTAAACGGCACTCCAACACTATACAACACCAAAGGCAAAAAAATAAGTTGGGTAAGTCTGATAAAAAAATATAAAGTGCAGATGGATGTCGATCCTCGTGCAATAAGATTTTTACAAAAACAAAAAATACCTATCAGTTTAAGTTTTGACAAGAAAAAAGATTTATTTGTCTTTTTAGACATAAGAGAGGGTAAAAAGTTTATAAACAACAACGGGATTGAAAAGCTTCTAAAGAAATATAATGTAAATCTTGTGCTTTTTCCAAAAAACAAAGAAGATTTGCCAAAAACAATGTTTGTCTACAAATCAGACAATCCTCTAAAAGCATTACATAAATATGCTAACGAGAAGCTGACAACTGCCCAAAAGAAAGCATCCGTTGCTTTATTAAAGAATAAAAAGTTGAGCAGAAGAGTAATGACAAGCTTATATATAAGCCAAAGGCTAAATATTGTAAAAACTCCTTTAGTGGTTGATAGTTATGGCAAAATTTTTAAACAATAAATCTCCTTTTGTTTTAGCAATATTCGTAGCAGTTATTTTTGTGACTGCTACATTTGCCGACAACAGGGCTGCAAGTTTTGAAAAAACATTGCAGTACCCTGATAAAATGTATAAAAAATACTTTGGAAAAAGTGTTAAAGAAAAAGTACAAGAAGCAATCAAAGAAGAGAAGAGTAAACAACCTACATTGCTTATATTTTCATCAACAAGTGTACCTTTTTCAACTGTCAATAAT
>WFOM01000068.1 GCA_015488075.1 Helicobacteraceae bacterium
AAACTAATCATAGCAACATCAAACAAAGGAAAGATAAAAGAGATAAAAGAGTATTGCAGTGAGTTTGAAGTAGTAGCATGGAGTGATGTTATAGAACCGTTTGAGATAGTAGAGGATGGTGCTACATTTAAAGAAAATGCAGTTATAAAAGCAAAGGCGGTATATGATGCTATAGAGGATGAGAATGTTGTGGTTTTAGCAGATGATAGCGGTATAAGTGTCGATGCACTTGATGGAAAACCGGGTATCTACAGTGCAAGATTTGCCGGAAAAGATGCTACAGACAAAGAAAACCTAAACAAACTTGTAGAAGAACTAAAAAACAAAGGACTCAAAGAGTCAAAAGCACACTATACCGCTGCTATGGCTATAGCTTCAAAACATGGTATAAAAACTGTTCATGGATGGATGTATGGTAAAGTTATAACAACTCCAAGGGGAACTAACGGTTTTGGGTATGATCCTGTTTTTATACCAAAAGGGTATGACAAAACTTTAGGTGAATTAGACAGCAATGTAAAAAAAGAGCTTTCACACAGATCCAAAGCGATAAAGTTATCTAAAATAATAATAAAAAGTGGCTTAAACCACTAAAATCATTTAAAGCACTTTAAATCCAAAAGTGTATATAAACTTATCAATCCTTTTAATAAGCCTATAAAAACCGTTATATTGTTTAGATGTTTTTTGCATAGCAACCTCCTATATAGCTGCTTATACAAAAACAAGCAAGTCCTATACCAAATACAAAAGAACTATTCCAAAAACTATACGATATACCCCAAAAACAACAAAAGTAAACTTTTCCAAAAAAGACAAAAACAACCTCATAGTTATATAAGCGGTTACAAATGCAGTTACAAATCCGACACCCAAAACAGCCATATCCGAAGATGCAAACTCTTTGTAGTGCTTTAAAAAATCATAAGCAGACACTGCAGACATAACAGGAAGTGCTAACAAAAAGCTATACTCGGCACTTGCTTTTCTGCTAAGCCCCACTGAAAGTGCACCTATAATGGTCGAGCCTGCACGGCTTGTTCCGGGTATAAGTGCAAAAACCTGTGCCACTCCTATAACCAAAGCTTCTTTATATCCAACATCTTCCACATCTTTTATGGCAGCTTTTTTATCATCTATAAAAAACCATTCCATAACCAAAAAAACAATACCGCCGACTATAAACATAACCGCAACCACATTTACACTAAAAAGCTCTTTTATCTGCTCTTTAAATATATACCCGACAACAGCCAAAGGCAAAAATGATATAAAAACTTTTATCCAAAGATTTATATGTTTTGGAGTAAGTTTATCTTTGTAGTTAAATACAACCGCCAAGATAGCAGCAAACTGTATAATAACCTCATAAGCTTTGGTAATCGATGTTTGTTCTACACCCAAAAATTTACCGGCTACAATCATATGTCCGGTTGAAGATATAGGCAAAAACTCTGTAAATCCCTCTATAATCCCAAGTATTATACTGTCTGATATATTCACAAATGCCTTTCAAGTTTTTGCAAAATTATATACTAATAGTATAAAAATCCTAAAGCCCTCACAAGTGAGCCAAGAATCGTATCTTCATTGTTCCAGTCATCAAGATTCAAGTCCCCTTTTCTAAACTGTTCGTAAAAAGGGCTGTTTTGTGAGAGATGACCCAAAACTATGTCGATATTGCTTACTTTTATACCGTTTTTGTGTTTTAAGGCTTTTAGTGAGATGTTTTGTTCTTTTTGTTTCTTTTTAAGAGATTCCATAAGCTCTTTTTGTCCCATATTTGCATTTACATACCTTACCTCTCTTGGTGTCAGAAGTATTAGTATGGATGTTTTTACTCTCAGTTTTTGTTCATTTGAAGTAACATATTGGATACCCGGCAAATCTTGCAAAAAAGGAACTCCGTTTTCGTTTTCATTTTCGTTGTTCTCCGTCAAACCGCTTAGTATCAGTGTTTCTCCAAACTTCAAGATAGCTGTTGCATCAACAGAAGTTTTTGATGTCTGTGAAAAGGATGTAAATCCTACCTTTTCAGATGTTGTCTCCAGAAAAGACCTGTGTGCATGAACAGTTATCTGAACTATATCTTTTGAGTAAAATTTCGGCAACACATCAAGCTCTATACCTATAGGTATATCTATCATGGAACCGTCGCTGTTGTTGCTTGAGAGTTGAACATGAAGCACATCTCCGGCATAAAAAGTTGATTTTTTACCGTCTATTGCAAGAAGTGAAGGTCTTGCTATGATGTTTGACCTGCTTGAGCCGTCATTAAATATGTTTAGATTGTATTCAAGCCCTACAAAAGTAAATATAGGGTTGGCGGAAAATTTGTTTGTTTTTTTTGTGCTGTCATACTCTATACCTATGCCTCCAAGTGTTCCTGTTAGTCCCTGAAGCAGGTTTATACCTTTGTTTTCAGTTCTTACTTCCTGTGTTTTTATGATAACAACATCAACAAGTGTCATATACGGAAAATGTTTCTTGTTTTTAATGTTTTGAGAAGATATCTTAACAGCGGTATCATCACTTTGTGCATCACTGCTGTAGCTGTCACTTTGCTGTTTTACAAAATCGTTTTGAAACTTGGATTCATCACCGCCGAATATGTTGTCGTTTTGTGCAAGAAGGTAGGCATTTTTCCACCCTTGAAGTCTTGTATCGACGGTTTTGTAGGCAACTTTTCTAACAAACGGGTCTTTTTCATCTTTTAAAAGCTGTTTGTATTTTTCTAGAAGTATAGATGCATCATCAAATTCGCCAAAAGATGCTTTGGCAAATATATAGTCTCTTAAGATATTTTTGTCTTTGGGGTCTATCTCGTATGCTT
>WFOM01000069.1 GCA_015488075.1 Helicobacteraceae bacterium
ATATACAACAATTGGAGAGTTTATGAAGATATTAACTATACTTGGAGCAAGACCTCAGTTTATAAAAGCCGGGAGAGTTAGCAGGGAAATTCAAAGGCAGAAGGCAGAAGGTAGAAGGTTAAAGGAGGTGATTGTTCATACGGGACAACATTATGATGCAAATATGAGTGATATTTTTTTTGAAGAGATGAAGATACCTAAGCCCGATTATTATCTGGGTATAGGTGGAAAGTCTCATGGTGCTATGACTGGGCAGATGATAGAGAAGATTGAAGAGGTGGCTCTTAAAGAAAAGCCTGATTGGATTATGGTTTATGGAGATACCAATTCTACATTAGCAGGTGCCATAGTTGCAAGCAAACTACACATAAAACTAGCTCATGTTGAAGCAGGGCTAAGAAGTTTTAACATGAAAATGCCGGAAGAGGTAAATAGGATACTAACAGATAGAGTAAGCGATATACTTTTTTGTCCAACAAAAACTGCGGTAGATAATCTAAAAAATGAAGGGTATTTTATTGAGGAAGAGGGTAGAAGGAAAAAGGTAGAAGGGTTTGGTAAAGTTATAAATGTCGGTGATGTGATGCAAGACGGTGCAATGTTTTACAAACAGTTTGCAAAACAACCACAATTTACCAATCACCAATCACCAATCATCAATCACTATATATTATGCACAATTCATAGAGCAGAAAATACAGATGACCCAGATAGATTAAAAGCGATATTTGAAGCACTAAATGAGATAGCAAAAGAAAGAGAGGTTATACTGCCGCTACACCCAAGAACAAGAAAACTTCTACCTTCAACCTTCAATCTTCATCCTAATCTAATCATTATTGATCCTGTTGGGTATTTAGAAATGGTTTGGCTTATAGATAACTGCTTACTTGTCATGACAGATAGTGGAGGGCTTCAAAAGGAGGCTTACTTTTTTAAAAAAACTTGTATAACTTTAAGAGATGAAACGGAGTGGGTAGAGCTAGTAGATATAGGAGCAAATATGCTTGTAGGTGCAGACAAAGAAAAGATACTAGATACCTATAAACAAATAACAAATAACCAATCACAAAGCACAAATAACTACTCACTAAACCTTTATGGTAACGGTAAAGCAAGCCAAAAAATCATTAAAGAGCTTTTAGAGTATGAGTAAAACTATATGGATCATAAACGACTATGCGGGAAGTCGCTATCATGGTATGGAATTTAGAAACTACTACTTTGCTAAAGAGTGGGTAAAAAAAGGTTATAAGGTTTATATCATAACCGCTTCTTATATGCATCTTTTTAAAAAATTACCAAATGTAAAAGGTAGCTATACTTTTGAAGAGATAGATGGGATAGATTATATTTGGATAAAGGTTCCACATTATAAAAACTCTACAGATAAAAAAAGGGTTTTAAAATGGTTTGTTTTTACTTTGAAGCTTTTCTTCTTACCTTTTTATAAGATGAGTAAACCAGATGTTGTTATAGCTTCACCAATGGCACCTTTTTTGGCTATACCTGCTTATAAGATAGCAAAAAAATATGATGCAAAGTTTATATATGAAGTAAAAGATATATGGCCACTTTCTATAATAGAGCTTGGAGGTATATCGCCAAAACACCCACTTATAAGGATGATGAGTTGGTGTGAGAGGTTTGCTATAACAAAAGCAGATAATGTTGTATCTAGTCTACAAAATTATGGTGAACATCTAAAAAATGACTTAGGTATAGATAAAGATTTTACTTGGATATGTAACGGTGTAGATCTGGATGAGATGAAAAGTATAGAACCTTTATCTGATAGTATCAAAAATAAAATCCCTAAAGATAAATTTATAGTAGGATATGCAGGAACGGTTGGTATAGCAAACAGCTTAGAGACTTTTTGTAAAACCGCTAAAGTGTTAAAAGATTATAAAGATATAGTTTTTGTTATAGTCGGTGATGGGGATCAAAAAGAGAATTTAGTAAAAACTTATGGCAATTTGGATAATATACTGTTTTTAGAACCTATACCGAAAAATCAAGTTCAAAGTATGCTAAAACTTTTTGATGTTTGTTATATAGGTTTAAAAAAAGAGAAACTATTTAGATTTGGAGTTTCACCAAACAAGTTGTTTGATTATATGTATAGTAAAAAGCCTGTTTTATATGCTATAGACTCCGGAAGATACAATATAGTAGATTTGTCAGAGTGTGGAGTTGTTGCAAAAGCTGAAGATGAGTTTAGTGTAAAAGAGGCTGTGTTAAAACTATATAAGATGGATAAAAATAAGTTGGAGAGATTGGCTCAAAACGGAAATGATTATGTAAAGCGACATTTTACTTATGAGATTTTAGCCGGTGAATTTGAAAAGTTATTTTAAGAAGGATTTAGATGGAGATTTTTAAAAGGTATGAAACACTTTTTTATATACTTATAGCTTATGCTTTTAGCATAGTTGTGCGATTGTTTTGGGTTTTTCATTTTGGTGATACAGAAGCGTTTAAATGGAATAACCAACTTATGATAAATACAAATGACGGATATTTTTTCGCTACAGCCGTAAAACATCTACTCTTTGATACAAATCCACAAAATCAACTACTTCCCGTAGCTATAGATACATATACGGGAACTATATATAGCATATATTTTTTAGCTAAGATTTTGCCTTTCTCTTTAGATACTATCATACTTTATGCTCCGGTGTTTATATCATCATTGATAGTTGTGCCTATCATCTTAGTTATGAAACTTTATAACAAAACTCTTCTTGGTTTTTTTGCAGCACTACTTGCATCTATAACTTGGAGCTACTACAACAGGACGATGGCAGGTTATTTTGATACAGATATGTATGCTCTTGTTTTTCCTGTTTTTGTGTTGTATTTTTTGATAAAATTTGTATATACGACAAATATTTTAGATATATTTATACTATCTGTTGTATCATCTTTTTATGTTGTATTTTATCCTCAAGGTTATGC
>WFOM01000070.1 GCA_015488075.1 Helicobacteraceae bacterium
TCTTGGTGCTTCTGTTATAACCGGATGTAATGATTCCAACAGAGTTGCCATAGATTACTCAAAACATCCGAAAAAATCTTCAGATAAAAAAAATGTTTATATAAACAGAGGTAAAAAAACAACTATAAAACTTGCTACTTCATGGCCGGCACATTTTCCCATAATGGGTGAAGGGGTTGATAGTTTTGCTAAAAGAGTTGAAGCTATAAGTGGCGGTAGTTTAAAAGTTAAAATATATGCAAAAAATGTTTTAGTGCCTGCTTTGGCGGTATTTGATGCGGCATCAACCGGTGAGATAGATGCTTTTCACTCTGGGCCTTATTATTGGAAGGGTAAAAACTCCGCTTTTTCACTATTTAGCGGTATCCCTTTTGGATTTGATGCAGAAGAGATAAACTCTTGGATGATATACGGTGAAGGGCTGTCGCTTTGGAGAGAATCTTATGCAAAATACAACCTCTATCCTCTTTTAGGAGGAAATACAAACATTCAAATGGGTGGCTGGTTTAGAAAAGAGATAAAAGGCCTTGATGATATGAAAGGGCTTAAGATGAGGATCCCCGGGCTTGGCGGTGAAGTTATGGCAAAACTTGGTGTAAATCCTGTTTTACTACCTGCCGGTGAGATTTATACTTCACTTGAGAGAGGTGTTATAGATGCCACAGAGTGGGTTGGACCCGCACTTGATATAAAGATGGGATTTTACAAAGTTGCACCTTATTATTACTCGGGATGGCATGAACCGGGTAGTATACTTGAGCTTACTTTTAACAAAAAATTCTGGGATAAACTGAGTGATGAGCAAAAACAGATGATAGAAGTATGTGCTAACGAGATGAACTCAAATATGACATACAGATTTCATTACGAAAATATCCATACACTAAAAAAACTCAAAAAACTGGGTGTTAAACTCAGAAAATTTCCTGATGAAGTAACAAACGAAGGGAAAAAAGCACTTTTAAAAGTTGTAGACGAGCTTTCATCAAAAAACAAAGAGTTCAAAAAAGTATATGAATCTATTTCAAAACATTTGGAACTCTCAAAAGAGTTTGCAGACATAAGTTTGAAATATTTTTTAAATATAAGATAATTGATGAGAATTTTTTTATATTTTTTGTTTTTATATGGCTATTTGTATGGTTTTGAGATAAACGGCGAGATTTTTGATGCAAAAACAAAACAGAAGATAGACAAAGCCGTTATATGTGATAAAACAAGATGTCAGAGTATAAGAAACGGCAAATTCAGCTTTAAAACCGATTCTTTGATGATTGCTATAAAAGCTTTCGGATACAAGCCATACAGATTTAATGTAAAAGAGAAACAAAAACAAAAACATTTCTTGAGTCCTATAAAAATCAAAGCTTTGTATCTTACATACTGGGGAGCAAGTCCCAACTCCAAAACATTTAATAATCTGCTAAAAATTATAGATAAAACAGGTATAAATGCTGTTATAGTAGATATAAAAAACGAGCATGGTTACACTTCATACAAAACAGATGTAAAAAGGGTTAACTCTTACGGTGCATGGCATAAAAGAACCATAAAAGATATAGACAGGTTTATAAAGATACTAAAAGAAAGAGATATATATCTAATCGGCAGGATAGTAACATTTAAAGATGATTTGCAGGCTAGAAACAACCTTGAGTATGCCATCAAAGATCAAAACGGTTCGTTATGGACCAACAGCGATCAAATGGCATGGGTTGATCCTTTTGACAAGAGAAGCTGGAAGTATAATGTTGATATAGCCGAAGATGCCGCCAAAAGAGGATTTGATGAGATAAACTTTGACTATATAAGATTTCCGGCCAAAGATACTCTAAAACTCAAAAAAGAAAACAATGCCAAAAACAGAACAAAAGCGATAAGCGGTTTTTTGGACTATGCCAAAAAAAGACTAAACAGATACGGTGTTTTTGTCTCTGTTGATACTTTTGGAAATATTTTGTGGGCAAAAGATGACAGTAACATAGGTCAGACTCTTGATGTGTTTAAGCATGCAGACTACTTATGCCCTATGCTTTACCCCTCAGGATTTAATTACGGTTCGTTTGGATTTAAATACCCTTCATTATACCCTTATGAAGTTGTTTACAGAAGTATCAAACATATAGAAAAAAAATTTCCACCTAAGAGGATAAGAGTCTGGATACAGGCATTTAGAGATTATACAAAGCCGAGAATACATTATGGTTATTTTGAGATAAAAGAACAGATAAAAGCAAGTGAAGATATGCATACAAACGGATTTATGGTCTGGCATCCGTCAAGCAAGTATGATGTAAACAATTTTATTTATTATGGAAACAGGATAAGGATAGAACACTTTATAAAAGACACAACCGGTGTTTTGGAAGATATACTTACTCGTTTCTAAGAACCGTAAG
>WFOM01000071.1 GCA_015488075.1 Helicobacteraceae bacterium
ACAAAAGAGATTACGGAAGTGCGATAGCATTTTACAAAAAAAGTGCCAAACTTTACGACAAAGCATCATACATGCCTATACTTCTTTTGCATACTGCCGTGTCTATGCAAAAAACTGGTGACAGACAAAATGCAAAAAAATTCTTCAATGCGGTTGTTGTAAAATATCCAAATACAAAATATGCTAAAACGGCAAAAAAATATTTGAAGTAAAAAAATATTTTGATTTTTGGTTAATATAAATATGTTACAATCCATTAAAATTTTACAAAGGTTTAAAAATGGCAATAAATGAAGGACAAATAGTATCTATCGAGTATGAAGTAAGAGACGGTGCTAATGTTATAGACTCAAATGTGGGCGGAGAGCCGCTTGTGTTTATGTTTGGCAAAGGTCAAATCATACCGGGACTTGAAAACGGTATAAAAGATATGAATGTAGGTGACAAAGCTGATGTTTTGGTAAAAGCAGCAGATGCTTACGGTGAATACAACCCAAATGCGACACAGGAACTTCCAAAAGAGCAGTTTGCCGGTATAGAGCTTGAACAGGGTATGACACTTTACGGGCAGGATGAAAACGGCGGAACTGTTCAGGTAACAGTAAAAGAGATAGGCCAAAACTCTGTTGTTGTTGATTTTAACCATCCATTAGCCGGTAAAGATTTGATGTTTACAGTTACACTTAACAATGTAAGAGAAGCAACTCCTGAAGAGTTGGCAAGCGGTATCCCTATGGAAAATATGCAACAAGACAGTTGCGGATGTGGCACTGGATGTGGATGTCACTAATTTTATAACAAAATCAAAAGCCTCGAAAGAGGCTTTAAAAACTGCAACACTCCTTAAAAATCTTAATGTAAATGCAGTTATAAGAGGTGAAAGGGGTGTAGGCAAAAAAACTCTTGCAAGATATATAATGCCTGAAGCAGAGGTAATATCTGCAAAAAACTACAATGAAATTCTTTCGCTTTTAGAGAATACTTCAAAACTTATAATCTATGATATTCAGGAACTGGCAAACATAAAGGTTGTAATGGAGGAAGCCCAAAAAAGAAATGTCAGAATTATAGCTACCTCCTCAAAGACATACAAAAATGAAGAACTTGACAAATATTTCAGTATAAATTTTCTGCTTCCTTCTCTTAAAGAAAGACCTGAAGATGTTGAATATCTTATAAAAAGATATATAGAAGAGGCAAAAGAAATATTTTTGATAGATAAAAATATAAAGCTTGAGAGATTTAAACCGGATCTGTCCCAAAACGGCATATCTTTAAAAAGACAGGTGATAATATCTTTGCTTTTAAAAGATATTGATGAAAAAGAGATAATGCAGATAGTATATAATTTTTTATATGACAGACTCGGAGGTAACAACGACTATAAAGATTTTTTGCATCTTTATGAAGCACCTCTTATAGATGCTGGACTTGAGAGATTTAAATCTCAGCTTCAGCTTTCACAGATACTTGGTCTAAACAGAAACACTCTGAGAAAAAAAATTCATGACAACAAAAAATATTTAAGGAGTATAGATGAGTAATTTGGCTTATATTTTTGCCGGACAGGGGTCACAGGCAAAAGAAATGGGAAAAGATTTCTATGAAAACAGCGATTTGGCTAAAGAGATGTTTGAAATTGCCGGTAAAAGGATAGGTGTAGATTTTAAAGAACTTATATTTGGTGAAGATGCAAGGCTTGATGAAACAGCATATACACAGCCTGCAATTTTACTTGTGCAGATGATAGCCTACAGACTTTACAGACAAAAGTGTGATGTTGCACCAAAATATTTTTTGGGTCATTCTTTGGGTGAGTTTTCAGCTCTTTGTGCTACAGGGGCAATAGAGTTTGGTGATGCTATAGAGCTTGTGCATAAAAGAGGTTTATATATGCAAGAAGCTTGCAGTGAAATAGAAGCCGGTATGATGGCTATAGTAGGGTTAGATGACAATAAAGTTGAAGAGA
Organism: Helicobacteraceae bacterium; assembly: GCA_015488075.1. GTDB lineage: Bacteria > Campylobacterota > Campylobacteria > Campylobacterales > Sulfurimonadaceae > S012-15. Next base: position 1,970 of record WFOM01000071.1, read on the forward strand.
TTTGTGAAAATGCACAAAAAGAGGGTAAGAAAGTATGGCCGGGAAATTATAACCAAGATGGGCAATTAGTTGTAGCTGGGCTAAAACCTGATTTAGCAAGTTTAGAAGGTGTTTTTAAAGAAGCTGGAGCAAAAAGAGCACTTCTTTTAAATATGTCAGTAGCAAGTCATTGTCCATTGCTTGAGAGTGCAGTAGAAAAACTTTCACCTTTAATGGAAGAGTATATAAAAGATAGTTTTGAAGCACCGGTAATCTCAAATGTTACAACAAAACCATACTCAACCAAAGCTGAGGCTATAGATTTGCTAAAAAAACAGTTAACTTCACCGGTATTGTATAAGCAGTCTATCCTTGCCATAAAAGATGAGGTTGATACTGCTATAGAGTTTGGAAACGGTGTGGTTTTAAAAGGTTTAAATAGAAGAATAGCAAAAGATTTAAAAACACTAAATATCTCAGATACAGCAAGTTTAGAAAAAGTAGTAGAGGAAATTTGTTAGTGAAGATAACTCTTGCTCAAATAGCACCAAAACTAAATAGAAGTAATGTTGATAGAGTTAAAAAGATTCTAAAAGAGACTGATTCAGATTTAGTTGTATTTCCTGAACTAAGTCTTAATGGCTATATGCTCCAAGATAAACTTAGTGAAGATGCATTTTTGACAGATGAGTTGGAAGAGATTTTTAGTGATATAAAAAAAGATTTTATAGTCGGTGCAGCCGTAAAAGACAAAAAGGTTTTTAGAAATTCTGCACTATATTTCAGTAACGGCAAGATTTTATCCCGTCATGACAAAG
>WFOM01000072.1 GCA_015488075.1 Helicobacteraceae bacterium
ACATAATCTTTATATGTAACAAGTAAAGAGTTGCATCCACATTCTTTAAATATCTTTTCAACCTCATCTCGGCTAAAATTATGATGGTCTTTAAAGTGGTATCTTTTTACAACCTCTTTAGGTAAAAATTTATCAAGCCTTTTTGGTCTGGCAATCGCCGTTAGAAGTGCCATTTTTTCTGTCCGATTTATTATAGTCGTTTTTCTTTTAAAATCTATCCCCTCTTTTATGAGAACAACATCATCTTTTTTCCAGAGTTTTTCTCTGTAAGCACCGCTTGGCAGACAAAAACGGTTTTTTGACTCTGTGCTTATAACAATGTCAAACTTTTTTATATGATGCTTTGAGTATCCGTCATCTAAAAAGACCATCTTGCAACCTAATTCTTTTGCTTTTTGTATACCTTGAGCTCTGTCTTCACTAACGATTATAACTGCATCTTTTAGCTTGTCTGCATATATTTGTGCTTCATCACCGCTTGTTTTTACATCTGCTAAAATTTTCTCTTTATCTTTAACTACAATCAAACCTTTTGAACTTCTGCCGTATCCTCTTAAAACTATGGCAACATCTTTAAAGTTTTTGGCTAAAGCTATGGTTAAAGGAGTTTTACCGCTTCCACCCACTACCAAATTACCTACACTAACAACTTTTATACCCAAATCTTTTGGAATTGAGAGTTTAAACTTTAAAAAAACAATCAAACAGTAAATAGCACTTAAAGGAAGGAGTAAAAAAGAGATGATTTTTTGAAAAAGATTCGGGTTAAAGAGATACTCCTCAACCCAAAAAACAACCTTGTCACTCAACTTTTAAACTTTTGTTTTTGCTACTTTTTTTATGGTTTTGCAGATATGATAAACCTCATCATCACTCAAACTTCCGTAACAAGGTAGTGAAAGCACTTGTTGGTAAGCTCTTAGTGCTTTTGGAAAATCGTTTATACGAAGAGAGTATTTGCTTTTATAGTATGTAAGCATATTTAAAGGGATATAATGAAGTCCGCATTCAATCCCCTCTTTTTTTAGATCAAGTGCAAATGAATCTCTGTTTTTATCTATCTTAATGATATAAAGAGAGTATGGAAAATCATCATAGGCTATGTATGTCAACTCAACATGAGGCACATTTTGCAACTCTTCGTTGTATATAGATGCGATCTCCTGTTGTCTTTTTATATTTTTTTCAACTCTTAAAAGATTTGCTCTGAAGTATGCCGCATCCAACTCACCCATGTTATAGTCATTTCCCACATCAACAACATCGTATATATATTCCAGTTCGTCACTGCCTATCTTTATACCATGATTTTCAAGAAGTTTTGCTCTTGTATACAACTCCTCATCATTTGTAGTAAACATACCGCCTTTTGTCGCATTTGGCTTTAGATGAGGAGAGAAATCAAAACAAGCTATATCACAAAACTTACTACCTAACTTATCACCTTTATAATCTGCTCCGAAACAGTCCATACCGTCTATAACGACGCGGACATCATTTTCATTTGCTACGGAGAATATCCTCTCAAGGTCAAGATTTGGTCCACCTATAAGTGAGACTATAACCGCTTTTAGCTTTTTTGACTCATTTTCTTCTATAAGTTTTTCAAACTTGTCTGTATCGAGATGGTAACTATCATCTATATCTATAAAAACGGGTTCGGCATCAAAATGTCTTACAACTTCCGGGACTGCCGGATGTGTGTTTACACTGCAGACTATCTTATCTCCCCTTTTTAGATCAAGAGCAAGCATAGCAAGATGAAGTGCGGCGGTTCCGCTTGATGTAGCAAGTGCATACTCCACATCAACAAGTTTTGCGAACTCATCTTCAAGTTTTTGTGCCTGTGCCAAAACTTCTGCATCCAAAACATCAGCGGTATTTGAATGCTCTGCAACTTCGCTTTCGTATCTGTAAAAAGGTATCATTTTTTATCCTTTACAAAGTTATATCTCTTGGGTAGTTAAAATCATGGTTTAGTGTTCTGCTGGTCAGTTTTGCAATAACCGGCATCTTTCTTTTAAAATGGTTTTGGTATATCCTTTTTTTTACCATCTCCAAAAGATTTTTATCAATCCTTTTTTCGACAATCTTTTTATCATCAAGCCTCTCTTCAACATAAAGCTTTAAACATCTATCAATCTCATCATAACTGTATCCAAGATCGGCTTCATCACTTTGTCCCTGCCAAAGATCGGCTGAAGGGGGTTTGTTTATGATATTTTGGGTAACTCCAAGATATCTTGCAAACTCAAAAATCTCGCTTTTATACATATCGCCTATAGGATTTACTGCACTTGCAAGGTCTCCGTATATAGTGCCGTAACCAAGCATCAGTTCACTTTTGTTTGATGTCCCTATAACCAAAGCACCTTCTCTTGATGATATATCAAAAAGTGTTGCCATTCTTAGTCTTGCACTGAAATTTCCGACTCTTAGTTTGTCAAGTTTTTTATGACTGTTTTCGTAAGCCTTTAGCATAGGCTCAATTGAGTGTATCTCATAATTTATATCAAATTTTTCACAAAGTTCTTTGGCATCATCCACAGAAGATTTGCTTGAGTATTGTGAAGGCATCAAAATACACAGCAAACCATCATCAAAAGCTTTTTTTGACAAAACCGCAACCACTGCACTGTCTATGCCGCCGCTTAGTCCTACTACAGCTTTTTTAAGTCCGGTTTTATATACTTCGTTTTGTAAAAATTTTATAAGATATTTTTCTATCTCTTTGTATTTCAAACCAAAACCCTAATAAAATTTTGGTTAATTATACTATATATTATTCAACAGCTATAGAGTCTATGGCATCTTTTATAGTTTCAAAATTTTTCATATAATCAAATGAGTTGTCTCTGGCTTTTGCTTTTGATTCTATCTCATAAGCAAGTTTTTGGATATCATCAAGCCTGAAATTACCGCTGGAGCCTTTTACATTGTGAGCAAATTTTTGTATATCATCATAATCAAGCTCATCTATGGCTTTTTTAAGCTTTGGCAAAATCTCAGACATCTTTCTTAAAAAAACATCCAAAAGCATTTTTAATTCATCATCATTCAGATTTAACTCTTTTTTCAATACTGCTTTGTCTATACCTTTTATAGAGAGATTTTTTTTGTTTTTGCTTGGAACAGATGTCATAACTGCTTTTAAATTCAGGTATTTTTGCAAAACATCTTCAAGCTCTTTTATATCTATGGGTTTACCCATAAAGTAGTCAAATCCAAATCTAAGTTCTTTTTCTCTTGCCCCTTTTATAACATTTGCACTTACCGCACATACGGGTGTTTTTTCTTTATCTTCCGCTTTTTCTATCTGTCTGATCTTGCATAAGGCTTCTGCACCGTTCATATTTGGCATCTGTTCATCCATAAATACAAGGTCATAGCTGTTTGTTTTAAATTTTTCTATAGCATCCAAACCGTCAACAGCCACATCATAATCTATACCGTATTTTGATATAACAACCTTCATAAGCTCTCTGTTGGCTTCATTGTCATCTACTATCAAAACTTTTGCATTAAAAGAGAGTTGTTTGTCATCTGTTTGTTCTGAGATATCCTCTTGATCTTCATTTTTTCCCAAAACAGTTACAGGCATTACTATATTAAATGTTGTTCCAAAACCGTAAATAGAATCAACTTCTATCTTTCCTCCCATATATTCAACAAGCTGTTTGGAGATGGAAAGGCCAAGTCCTGTTCCACTGTAAATAGATTTGCCTTCATCATCAAGCTGAACAAAAGGATTGAAAATTTTTGAAAGGTTTTCTTTTTTTATACCTATACCTGTATCACTTACATTTATGTGAAGCCGATCATTTTTTATATACATACCAAAAACTACTTTTCCACCTTTGTCTGTAAACTTTATGGCATTACTTATAAGATTTATGATAATCTGCTTTATCCTTATACTGTCAGCTTCTATGTATGTGTCACAGCTTTCATCAATATTTGATATAAGTCTTATCTCTTTTTCCAAAGCATTTACATTAAAAAGCTCTATGGCATTTGATATCTCACTTTTTAGATGAAATTTTTTTGGTTCTACATTGAATTTTCCGCTTCTGATTTTTGAAAAATCCAAGATGTCGTTTATGATGCTTAAAAGAGATTCTCCGCTTTGGGAGATGATATCAAGATATTTTTTCTGGTTTTCATCTGTTATCTCATCGTTTAAAATAGATACAAATCCAAGAATGGCATTTAGAGGTGTCCTTATCTCATGAGACATATTTGACAAAAAGTAGTCTTTTGCCTGAGATGCCTTTTGAGCTTCTATCTTGGCTTCTATAAGCTTGGTAACATCTGATGCTATGACCATATATTCTATATTTTCAACCAGAGGGTTAAAAATCTCAAGCAGTGTTACATTTAGATAAAAATGCTC
>WFOM01000073.1 GCA_015488075.1 Helicobacteraceae bacterium
AAATGACCCAAAAGGTGTTATGATTTAACTACACTAGTCTCCCAACCATCATAACTAGCATTATAACTTTCTGACAAATCTATAAGAAAAAGTGTTATATCATCTATGTCGGTATAAAAAGGCTTATCTTTTCTATAAAATAATATCCCTTCATACCCGTCACTGTTTTTTATCTTTTTTTGGATTTTAAAACCGTTTTGTTTTAATTGTTGAATCAGTTTATCTTTTTGTGAATTTTGTGAAGTAAAAAATATTTTATGTTCTATAGCTCTTGGAGTAGATAGATCATCCCCTTTAGATTTTAGTGCATCACAAACCTTATGATTTTGTATAATCTGCCACTCTGTTGGTGTAGGATAGAGTAGATTTTTATAATAATTCCATTCATTATCATCTTTATATCCGCTAGTAATCTCATAAGATTGATGCTCATTTAGGGCAAACTCTAAAAAATCATCCCAGTTATATGTAAATTGCAGATAGTATAAAAAAGTTACATACCCATTACTTATAACTCTACCTACATATTTTCCTATACGAAACTTTATAAGTGAAGCCTCTAACTTATCTTCAAGGTAAAAAATTTCTGCCTCTTCGCCACTACTTAGTAAACCTCTTTTATTTGGCTCTTTTAGTTTAACTTTCACAAAAGCTATCATAGGGTAAGAGTATTTTATATCCTCTATCTCTATCGATATACCTGCATTAAAAAGCACAGATGCTATATGACCGTCTATATTTTTCATATATATTTCCCAATACTCTTGCATAATCTACTCCATCTCTAAACTCATAAGATACATATCTTCACCATCAAGCACTTTAACCTTTAGGCTATCACATTTTTTGCAATAGTATCTAATCTCATCGGTTTCAAAAATATATCCGCAATCTTTGCACTCAAGTTTTAATTTTTGTTCATTTATAATCAATTCTGAACCATCACATATAGTTTTTTCTTTAAATGTATCAAATGCAACTTTTAACAAATGTATCTCTATACCACTCATTATGCCTATCTTGCATATAACTTTAGTTATCTTAGTGGCATTGTTTTGTTTTGCTATATCTTCACACTGATTTATAAGTGCTTGGACTACACTGTATTCATGCATATCTAAACCTTTTTGGTGTTTTTGTAGGACAAATCTTATATACAAACTCTTTTCTTAATTTATGAAAAGCACTATTTTCATCCCAAAATTGATTATACATAATCTTTAATTCTTTCTCTTTACAAGATTCTATATAATCTTTATTTTCATATAGATACTCTTGTTTCTCCCACAAAAAATCATCATCTATTTTAGACAAACAAAAAGAGTGTAGTGAGTTTTTATAATTTTTTGCATCAAATACCGCATCTACCATACCTATATCTAAAGCTTCCTTTGAAGATATAGGCAAAGCTTTATCTAATAAATATTTTGCTTTTTGTTCACCTACTCGTTTATAAAATGTATATGTATGGTATTCACTACCGCTTAGACCTAAAGTTTTATAATGTGGATTTAAAACAACACTATCGCTAGCTACTACAAAATCACAAGCCAATCCTAAAAATACACCCCCTGCACCGGCATTTTTTTCAAATGAAGCTATAGTTACTACATCCTCTAAAAATATTATAGATTTTATCAAATCATTCATAGCATTAATGTTTGCCCAGCCGTCTTCACCTTCTTTTTTTGAATCCTCAAGTATATTTAAATGGATACCGTTTGAAAAAAAATCCACTCCACCCATCAAAACCAAAACCTTACATTTAGCGGCAAGATACTCTATAGCATATTTTAACCTAATACACTGATGGCTACTCATAGCACCATTATGAAAATTAAAGTACAGATAAACAACTTCATCTTTTTCATCAATAGATATCTCATAAAAAGTCTTATAACTTCTATCAAATATCAAAGGAAGTCTGTTTTCTTTGATCCCTTTTAGTTTATCTTTTAGAACATAAGTGGATGGAAGTTTAAATCTATTTGGTTCTTTTAAGTGTGATACCCAAACTGCACCATCGATAGTTCCTAAACATATAGCACCGTCCCTTTTTGCTATTATCTCTTTAGGATCACCTTTTAATCTCTCCTCTTTATGTGCTCCATACAGATAACATTTGATACCTTGTATCTCATCTAATAATCCAGGATGTGAGTCAAACATATTTATCTTTCTTATTATGAGGTCAGTGCTATCTTTTTGCCAGTTTATACTCTTTTCATCATTTGAAAAAGGCTTATGTAGCGGATTTAATATCTGCTTAGTTTTATGGTTATTTTGAAAATTTACGAAAAATATATCAAGTGCTTTTAAAAATGCTTGTTTGACTTCATTTCTATAAAGTGAAGCTTTATAAGTATCCCTCATATCAAATGAAACTTCGGCATATATATCTCCACCGTCATAATCTTTATCTGCTTTTAGTATAGTAACGCCCCATTTTTTTACCTTCTGTTTTATAGCATACTCTAATGCATTTGCCCCTCTATCACCTTTTGGACCTGGGTGAAATATAAATGTAGGATAAGTTTGATATATGCAAGAAGGTATATATTTTGTTAAAAACGGAGATAGAATGATATCTGGATTTATTGTTGCTATCTCATCTATCATCTGTTTTTCATTTATAGCATAGACAACATACGGTTTATGGTTTTTATCTTTCAATCGAACATATATAGCTTGTGTTAGAGAGTTAAATGTATTTACAAGGAGTGCTACTATCATTTAATTCTAACAAATCCTAGGCAGAAGTTCACCGGTTGGCATATCTAAAAATCTTTTTGTTCCCCATGAAGAATTAAGTATAACCTTTGATTTATGTTGGTTTGTAACTTTACCTATAATAGAAGCATTTTTATTGAACTGTTTTAAAATTTCTAATGCCTTGTTGATATCTTTTTCTTTTAATGCCACAACAAATGTTCCCTCATTTGCTAGACTTAATGCCTCAAATCCAAGTAGTTCACATATACCTCTAACCTCCATAGATACAGGCACACTATCCTCTTGTATCTCTATACAAACTCCACTAGCTTTTGCCCACTCGTTCAAAACTGCGGCTATACCGCCTCTTGTAGCATCTCTTATAGCAACTATATCTATATTTGCATCTATAAGAGCTTTTATATAGACAAAAAGTGAGTCACAATCGCTTTGTATATCGCTATCTAAAGATATACCCTCTCTAGCTGCAAATATAGCTGCTCCGTGTCTTCCAATATCTTGACTAACAACTATACCCATACCCTCTTTTAGGTTATGTGATGATATACCCTCTTTTAAAACTTCTCCGATACCTGTTGTATTTATAAAAATCTTATCGACACTTCCTTTTGGAACAACTTTTGTATCACCGCTAACAATTATGGCTGAGTTTTTCTCAAGCTCTTTTTGCATAGAACGGACAACTTTTTCTAAAACTCTAACCTCTAATCCCTCTTCTATAATAAAAGAGCAAGTAAGATAAGTCGGTTTTGCCCCCATCATAGCCAAATCGTTACAAGTTCCGCAAATGCTAAGCTTACCTATATCTCCTCCAGGGAAAAAAAGTGGAGATACGGTAAAAGAGTCTGTAGTTAAGGCTAATTTTTTTGGTGTAGTTAATATAGCTGCATCTTCGCTTCTTGATAAGATATCGTTTTGAAAATATTTATAAAATATTTTCTCAATAAGTTCATTATTCTCTTTTCCTCCGTTTCCATTTGCTAATGTAATCGTTTTTTTCATTTTAACCTTTCGAACTTATAGTAAATTTCCGTATTTATAATAAGCTGCACAAGCACCTTCACTACTAACCATACATGATCCAACAGGATTAGTAGGAGTGCAAGCGGTTCCAAAGATTGTGCATTCTGGAGGTTTTGCCATACCTCTTAGTATATCTCCACAAATGCAAAGTTTATGATCTTCTATCTCTGAAATAGGCAATATATCTTTATATATCACTTCTGCATCATATTTTGCATACTTATCTTTAAGTTTCAAACCGCTTTTGGGTATATTACCAAGGCCTCTCCATCTAAAAAGGCTTACTTTGTCAAAATATCTATCTATAAGCTCTTGTGCTTTTTTATTGCCATCATAATCAACTACTCTTTTGTATTGTATCTCAACTTCACATCTGTTCTGTATAAATTGTTTTATAATCATACTTATAGATTCCATTATATCTACCGGTTCAAAACCGCTAACGACAACCGGTCGATGATATTTTTTTGGAAAAATATCGTATATTTTACTTCCTGCTATGACACTAACATGACTTGGACCTAAAAAAGCATCTATTTGATTGTTATAGCTATCTATATGCTCATCACGACTGTCTATAAGTTCACACATAACTTCCGGAACAGTAACATGATTTATATGAAAAAAGATATTTGGTATATTTTGCTTTATAGTCTGTTCTATAAGAACTGCAGTCATTGGTGTTGTGGTCTCAAACCCTATAGCAAAAAAAATTATTTTTTTATCTTTGTTTTCTTTTGCGATTTTTATACACTCTATAGGTGAGTAAACAAATCTAACATCTGCACCTTTTGCTCTTGCATCTTGCAAACTACCGTTTGAACCCGGAACTTTTATCATATCGCCTAATGTTACTAAAATCACATCATCTAAAAGTGCAAGTATATATGCATGATCTATTCGCTCTTTTGGCATTATACAAACAGGACATCCTGGACCATGTATAAAGTTTATATTTTTAGGCAGAAGCTGTGGTATACCGTATTTCATTATAGAGTGCGTATGCCCTCCACACACCTCCATAATATTTATAGTGCGATTTAGTTTTTTAGCATCTTCTTCTATAATCTTAGCATACGCTTTTAATGTTTTGCCGTCTCTAAAATCATCATAAAGGTTTTTTAATTCTAGTTTCACGAACTTCCTCTATTTGGACAGGAATCATCATCTAATATAGCTTTTTGTTTCTCCTCTTCATCCATTTTTTCTAATATCTCTTTATATGTTTCTATGGAGGCTATAGCCTCTTTTTCATCTATCTTATTCATTACAAAACCTATATGTAACAAAACATAATCACCGACATTTACACTATCATCCATCATCATTAAGTTAGCTTCTCTTTTAACACCCATCGTATCAACGACACAAGTTGTTTTATCTTCAGAAATCTCTACTACTTTGCTTGGAATTGACAAGCACATTATCTCATCCTTCTTTTAAAATCGATCCAATCTGCTACTTTTTTTATAGTATCTATATCGTTAATATTTACTTCAAGTATATCTACATTCGGCTTAATTTTTCTAGCTTCTTTTTTTTCAGACTCTATATCAAATTTAAAATAAGGAAGTAGATCTGTTTTAGTGATTAAAACCAAATCGGCTTGCCTAAACATAACAGGATATTTTGCTATCTTATCTTCACCTTCTGGGACCGAAACTAAAACTATGTTTAAATGTGTTCCTACATCATAACTTGCAGGACAAACCAAATTACCGACATTTTCTACAAAACAAACATCTATATCATCTAAAGGTATATCATGTAACCCTTTATGAACCATAAAAGCATCCAGATGGCAAGCACTTCCTGTTTGTATCTGGACAGCCGGGATACCTTTTGCTTTTAGCCTGTCTGCATCTTTATTTGTTTCCAAATCACCCTCAACAACACCAAATTTAAACTTAGCAACATCAGCCAAATACTCAAGAAGTGTTGTTTTACCGCTTCCTGGACTACTCATAAGGTTTATACCAAGCACATTTGATTTATCAAGATGGGCTCTGTTATGCTTGGCTTCATGATCATTTTTATCCAAAATTTTTTGTATAACAGATATAGTTTTTGCATCGTTTAGCTGAGGATTATGGTGTAAGTGTTCATGAGCTTTTTGATGCTCTTTACTTTGAAGCAACTCTTTTGACTCATCTGTTATACTACATCCACATTCTGCACACATAATTATCTCCTAACCTAACAAAATATTTGTTCCAACCAAGACTGAAACAACACCTGCTGTTGCAAAAATTCTTCTCACATTTTTTAAAGAGCTCAATAAATTCTCATTTATATACAGTATCACCATACCAAAACATATAAACACTAGCATAACACCGGCAGTAAAAGCACCTATCATTGAAAAATCAACTGAAGCATTTCCAACCAAACCTAAGGTTACAAGCATACCTCTAACACCACCTGCACCCATTAAAAGCCCCATAGTAAAAGATGAACTCTCTATAATCTTATCTTCGTGTTTGTGGGATTTGCCAAACCATATGTGTATATGTTCTTTACCTTCATGCATATGCTTGTTTAGATGGATTTTATCTGTTATAACCATATATAGCAGATATATACCCATACTAACTATAACAGTAGCTGAAATTATATCTCCATACTCTAATATAGAATGAGATAGCGGAGCCATCTCTAAGATCTTTGCAAATACAAACAGACTCAAACCATGCCCTATAGCAAACAATATAGTTATAAGCATAGTTTTTGTTTTTTCTTTTCCTATAGAAAAATCAGCTATAGCAGTTAAGTGATCAGGCCCAAAAGCATGCAATATACCATACCAAAAGATTAACACCAGTGAAACTTCCATAATACAACCTTAAAAAATGAATAATCATTCACTAATGATAATCTTTTTATTTTTAATATTTTATTAAAAACAAAATTTTGTATGATTTTGTTGCATAAAT
>WFOM01000074.1 GCA_015488075.1 Helicobacteraceae bacterium
CTTGCCTCTTTTGATATAAGTGTTTCTTTTTTTAAAAGTTTTGAAAAGTTTTTGTATCCTTGAAAGATAGAAGCAGGTTTTTTAAAAAGTAAAAACATCTTTAATGATTTTATATATGAGATTAAAACAGGTGCTAAAACTAAAAGCAAAACAATTTGTGCTATATAGTAAATCATTTTTTATCACCTATAATTAAAATCTTAATAGATATTATCATGATAATTGCTTCTAAAACCAAAGTCGCCCAAGAAAAACTGTGTGAAAAAACTCTATAACTAAATAGAACAAAAAGCATAATGTTAAATATCATAGCAGCATATCTTGTCTGCTCAAAGTGTGCAAGTTTATAGATATAATAGCTTATAATGTTTGTTAATTTTACACTTCCATCATATAAACTTCTCTCAAACAAAGGTTTTACATGAACTTCATAGTTTGAAGATAAAAATTTTGTTTTATGCCCTGCTATAGTTTGTTTTTCATAATGCTCATCCGGTCTGTATAACCAGCTAAAAAATCTTCTAATTGGACCTGCAAAGCCGGTTGCAGTGTATTGTGTTTTTGATGAAGTTTTATATCCACATCCCCAAGTGTGATAGATTCTCTCTTTGATATTTAAAGCTTTATAAGCAAAAAGTAAAACAAAAGTTAAAATTATAAGTGAAGCTAAAAGTATAAGAGGTGAGACAACTCCTCCGTTATTTGAGATAGAATGTAAGTGAAAATATCCATCTTTAAATATATCATGATAAATAGTTACACCCTTTAAACTAAAAAAAACATCATCAAAAAGTTTTATATAATTTGGTGTTATTAACATAAGTGATGTAACAACTAATGCCATTAAAACCATTGCAAACTTCATTAAAAAATTAACCTCTTTTGCATGTTTTGCATTCTCGCTTCTGTGAAGTCCTAAAAATGTTATACCAAAAGCTTTTGCAAAACAAGCAATAGCAAGCCCTCCTGTCATTGCAAGGGCAAAAACTGCAAAAGGGATAGCAAGTTTTAGTGAGATATTTGTTAGTGTGCTTGAGCTAAGGAGTGATTGAAAAACCATCCATTCACTTAAAAACCCATTAGTAGGAGGCAAAGCCGAGATTGAGATTGCAGCAAATAAAAAGCTAAAAGCGGTTATTGGCATCGTTTTTATTAAAGAGCCGTATTTTTGCATATCTTTTGTATGAGTTTGATAAAGTACACTTCCTGCACTCATAAATAAAAGCGATTTAAAACTCATATGGTTAAATGTATGAAAAAGTGCAGCTATAAAAGCAAAAGAGCTTAATGTTTTAAGTCCCAATGTATCAAAAATCATACCTATTCCAAAACCAATTAAAATAATTCCTATATTTTCAATCGAATGGTTAGCTAAAAGTGCTTTTATATCATGCTCACTTAAAGCATATAAAACCCCAACAAGTGATGATATAGCTCCAAGAGTTAGTATAACTATACCCCACTCAAGCGGCCAAGGATATAAAACATCAAACATAAATCTAAACATACCATAAATCGCAACTTTTAACATAACCCCGCTCATCAAAGCTGAAACAGGTGATGGGGCTGCCGGGTGAGCATAAGGAAGCCATACATGAAGTGGAACAACACCCGCTTTAGATAAAAATCCCAGCACAATCATAAAAAATAAAATTGTTGGATATGCAAAACCTAAAGCGATGCTGTGCATATTGTTAAATGATATACTTAAATCTCCATCTGTAACTATTAAAAAAAACAAAAGCAAAAACAAAAATCCAAAATGTGTCATAAAAAAGTAAAATCTTGCCGCTTTTATAGTTGATGCTTCTTTAGTTTCAGTTAAAATTAATTGCCAAGATGTAAGACTCATAAGCTCCCAAAAAAATAAAAACACTAAAGCATTACCACTACTAACTACTCCTATCATAGAAGCTATAAAAGCAAAGTAATATATAAGAAAATGTGATTTTCTTTTTATATGTGAAAGGTATCCGAAAGTATAAAAAAGATTTGGGATACTAC
>WFOM01000075.1 GCA_015488075.1 Helicobacteraceae bacterium
AACAAAACAAAATTTATCTTTATATAAAACTTTTAATTTATCAAAATCTTCAGTAGAACTTTTGCTAATATTACAAAAGACACATTCATTAGTTCTTTTCTTTGCAGTACATTCATTTCTCCACGGAGCATATAAAATATCATACATAAAATCTCCAAAAAAATTTATTTAATATTATCCAAAAAAAATTGTAACAAATTTTACCCAAAAAATATTATAATTGCAACTATGGGTGTTATTGTAAACAAATTTTTATATATTTTTTTAATGTTGTTATTAATTTCTGTTATATCATTTTTGGCGGTTCATATGGCACCAAACAGTTTTCTAAGCGGTGGTGAACTAAATCCAAATATGACAAAAGAGGCCATAGAAAACCTAAAAGCGATATACGGACTTGACAAACCTCTTTTCTACCAATATATAGATTGGATAAAAAATATATTTACACTCAATTTCGGCATATCCTTCGTTACGGGTGAGACGGTATCTGTCGAGATTTTAAAAAGACTGCCTGTTACATTAACAATGAATGTAATATCTTTGATATTTGTTTTTGTTATATCTTTATATCTTGGTATCAAATCTGCACTAAATTTCGATAAAAAAACAGATAGACTTACAAAAACACTCTCACTTGTATCTTTTTCCATGCCGAGTTTTTATCTTGCACTGATTTTGATTATACTTTTTTCCATAAAGTTTCAGTTGTTTCCTATATCGGGACTTCATTCGTTTGAAAAAAAAGAAGGTGTTTTTTACTATATGGATATGGCATGGCATCTTGTTCTTCCTGTATTTGTTATGGTGTTTGTAAGTTTTGGCTCACTTACCATGTATATAAGATCACTTACACTTGAGATACTAAAAAGCGATTACTACTTTTTTGCAAAAACAAGAGATTTGGATGAAAAAACAATCTTAAAAAGATTTATACTGCCAAATCTACTGCCACCTATCATAACCCTGCTTGGACTTTCACTTCCGGGGCTTATAGGAGGGAGTGTCATACTTGAGTCTATCTTTGGTATAGAAGGAATGGGACAGCTTTTTTACTACAGTGCATTAAGCAGAGACTATCCGGTTATAATGGGTATACTTATAATAGGGGCTTTTTTGACTCTGCTTGGAAATATGCTGGCGGATTTAATCCTTTTGAGATTAAATCCTTTTATGAAAAGAAGTTAGTTATATAGGCAAAACTCTGATTTTTGGTGAAAGTTTTTCTTTTAATGTGCTCTCAATTGCATAAAGGGTTCCTGTTGTAGAACTTGCACATCCGCTGCATGCTCCAAGATATCTTATATACACATCTATATACTCATCACCTTTTTTTATATCAACCACTTCCATGTTTCCTCCGTCCATTACCAAAAACTGTCTGACATTTTCATCTATAATACTATCTATAGCTTTTATCTGCCCAACAAGAGTCATGTTTTCAAAGTCACCATTGTCAGCTGCTTCGAGTGCTTCTTTCATCTTCTCTTCCTCCATCTCTCTTCTTGTCTCAGCAAGTATATCTACAAGATAATATTCTCTTTCTTCATGACCACCGGGTTTTATACAGCTTTTACAAAAACCGCCCGCTTTTGTATAGTCTGTAATCTCTTCTACGGTTTTTAGATCATTTAGTTTTATAACCTCTTTTATGGTTCCAAGACTTACCCTTGCACACTCACAAACTATTATCTCATCTTCAAAACTCTCGGCATCAACACCTTTGTAAAGACCTGCAGCTTTTTTTATAACATCGTAAGCCATAACTGAACAGTGCATCTTTTGAGGCGGAACTGCCGGAGTATCCGGATCATCTCTTAGAGCTTTTTCAACATCTATGTTTGTTATTTTTACCGCTTCATCAACAGTTTTTCCTATACAAAGCTCTGTCATCATATCTGAGCTTGCTATTGCGGTTCCACAACCAAAAGATTTAAATTTGGCATCTACTATCTTGTCTGTTTCAGGGTCTATCTCCCAGTAGAGTCTTACAGCATCACCGCAACTCTCAGCTCCATAGTCGGCAACTATAAGTTTGTGACCTCTTGACTCTGCATCCTCAGGAGTTATCTCTCCCTGGTGTTTCGGGTTGTTCATAAGTTCTTGAACTTTGTTTGAATACTCATCCCACAAACTTCCGGCTATCAAATCGTTTTTTGCCATTTTTATATCCTTTTGTTTTTATTTTCATTTATTTTTTATACGGCTTAGGAAGTAAATTCCTAAGCCTACGCTAATGCTTTGTTCTCCTCGGCAGAGTGCCCACGGCGCCATTGCGCCTTTTATTTATTAACACTCAACCCTTCATCCTCAAATCTAAATCCTCAAGCATGCTGAGGTATATGGCATTCTGCAGCTTCACCACCCGGTGTAGGGGCAACTTTGGCATATGAACTTGATATGTTTCTTAGTCTATCGACAGCTTTTTTGAAATGCTCTATAGTATAGTCTATCTCTTCTTCTGTGGTATATCTTGAAAGAGAGAGTCTTATACCTGTATGTGCAAGTTCTGGATCTTCTCCTATAGCCACCATTACGGTATTTGCCTCAAGATCTTCAGAAGCACAAGCACTTCCGGTGCTTGCTCCTATGCCGTATCTGTTAAGATCCCAAAGCATACCTTCACCCTCAACACCTTTTATGGAAATAAGAAGTGTATTTGGTGTTCTATTGTCTCTGCTTCCAACTACAAAAGTATCAGGTATCTCCAAAAGTGCATCTTCAAGTTTGTCTCTTAATTTTCTTATCTTTGCTGTTGTTTCTTCAAGATTTTGAGTTGCTAACTCTATAGCTTTTCCCATACCCACAATGTATGGCACATTCAAAGTCCCGCTTCTTCTTCCACCCATATGCTCGCCGCCGTTAAGCAATGGTGAAAGAGCCTGAGAGTCTTTTATATAAAGTGCTCCGACACCTTTTGGTCCGTGAAACTTGTGAGCACTCATAGACATAAAATCAGGTTTTACTTCGTTTACATCAACTTTTATTTTACCTACAGCCTGAACAGCGTCTGTATGAAAAAGCACACCGTTTTCTCTGCAAATCTCAGCTATCTCCTTAACGGGGAAAATCATCCCTGTTTCGTTGTTTGCCCACATAACAGATACAAGTGCGGTTTTGTTTGTTATAAAACTATTTACTATGTGAGCTTCAACCACACCTTCATGATTTACGGGAAGGTAAGTTACTTTTACCCCCTGCGATTCCAAAAACTTGCATGTTGCCAAAACCGAAGGGTGTTCAACCTCTGTTGTTATTATGTGGTTTTTGTCACCGTTTAGGATTTTGTCTACCCAGACAGATTTTAAAACCCAGTTGTTTGACTCTGTCGCACATGAGGTTATGATGATATCATCTTCATCATTTGCATTTATAGCTGTATAAATCCGGTCTATAGCTCTTTGTATACCGGGATGTGTTTCTCTTCCGAAATCATGAAGTGAGTTTGGGTTTCCGTATTTTTGACTGAAATACGGTTCCATTTCACTGACAACTTCAGGTGCTACCATAGTTGTCGCATTGTTATCCAAATAAACTCTCATTAATTTTTCCCCTTTTTTAAATAGGACTATTTTTGTCTTGTTTTAGTTTCGACATAATAGTAAGTTTGTGTTTAAGTTTAGCTTAAGAGAAATTTATAATTAATATTACTTAAGAAAGGGCACATCTAAAAAGTTATGATATAATTTCAACAACTTTTTAAAGAGGAAATTTTTTATGGGTCAGACTATAACCGAAAAAATTTTTAGCGAACATGTCGGCAAAAAAGTTTATGCCGGTGAAATAGTTAAAAGTCCTATAGATATGATTATAGGAAACGATATAACAACACCTATATCGATAAAAGCTTTTGAAGATGTAGGTGCTACAAAACTGGCAAATCCTGACGGATTTTCGATAGTTTTGGACCACTTTATACCTGCTAAAGATATTGCAAGTGCCAATCAGGCAAGAATCTCAAGAGATTTTGCAAAAAAGCACAAACTAAAACATTTTTTTGATGAAAAAGATATGGGTATAGAGCATGCCCTTTTGCCTGAAAAAGGGCTTGTTGTTCCGGGTGATGTCATAATAGGTGCAGACTCTCACACATGCACCCACGGAGCACTTGGAGCTTTCTCAACCGGTATGGGCTCAACCGACCTTGCATTTGCCATGGTAACAGGCGGAAACTGGTTTAAAGTTCCGGAATCAATCAAAGTGGTTTTAAACGGCAAACCAAAAGAGTATGTAACCGGAAAAGACATCATACTTGAGGTTATAAGGCAAATAGGAGTTGACGGAGCATTATACAAAGCTCTGGAGTTTACAGGTGAGGCTATAAAACATTTAAGTATGGATGACAGATTTTCTATGTGTAACATGGCTATAGAAGCAGGGGCAAAAAACGGTATAGTTGCATATGACGAAATCACAGAGGAGTTTTTAAAAGATAAGCCTCTTGCAAGAGAGCCTCGTATACACTACAGTGACGATGATGCAAAATATGTGCAGACAATAACTATCGATCTTGATAAACTTGAACCTGTTGTAGCATACCCTTTTCTACCTTCAAACGGTCACAGCATATCTGATGCGGTAAAAGAACATATAAAAATAGACCAGGCTTTTATAGGAAGCTGCACAAACGGAAGACTTAGTGATCTAAAAGTAGCTGCCGAGATACTAAAAGGGAAAAAAGTTCACGAAGATGTCAGACTCATAGTAACTCCGGGAACCCAAAGGATACTAAGGGAAGCTACAAAACTTGGATACATAGATGATATAGTCGATGCCGGCGGTGTTGTAAGCAATCCTACATGTGGAGCCTGTCTTGGCGGTTATATGGGAATTTTGGGAGATAACGAGGTGGCAATTTCTACTACAAACAGAAACTTTGTAGGAAGAATGGGCGCTAGAAGTTCAAAAGTGTATCTTGCAAACTCCGCGGTAGCGGCTGCAAGTGCCGTAACAGGGTATATAACAGACCCAAAAGATGTTTAATATACCATGTATAATATTTGCCGGAGGTAAATCAAAAAGGATGGGAAGCGACAAATCGCTTCTGCCTTTTGGAAATTTTGACACACTTACACAGTTTCAGCTTCATAAACTGAAAAAAATTTTCAAAAAAGTCTACATATCAACAAAAAACCCGCAAAAATTTAACTTTGAAGCAGATTTTATAGAAGACAGACACACTGTTTTTGCACCGACAGCCGGTTTTTTGTCTATATATGAGAGTTTGGATGCTTGCAGATTTTTTGTTCTTGGAGTAGATTTGCCTTTTGTAAATGAGTCCGTTATCCGAAAAATCATAGATGAAGACAAACCGGATTTTGATGCAACCATAGCAAAAACATCAAAAGGGGTTGAAGCACTTTGCGGCATATACCACAAAAGTCTGAAAACCGAATTTGAACAAATGATAAAAGAGGACAAACACAAATTAAATGCAATGTTAAGGCAAAAAA
>WFOM01000076.1 GCA_015488075.1 Helicobacteraceae bacterium
AAACTAAATGAAGAGCTAAAAGTAAGTATAGATGAAATAAATGCAAAAGCTCATGAGATTGCAAACCTTAACAAAGCCATATCCGAAGCTGAATCAGGCGGAGGATATACCGCAAACGATTTAAGAGACAAAAGAAATCTTCTTGAGAGGGAAGTAGCAAGACTTGCAGGTGCGACACCTTTTACCGGAAATGTTGAGTCAAACATTACCGTAGATCCGTCAGCAACAAAAACAAAAACAGAAAACTATGTTTTAAACATTAACGGATTTAACATAGTTGATGGAGTAAAAGTTCATCCTATAACTGTAGATAATTCAAACAGCAATGACGGCTTTTATGATGTGTATTATGTTAGACAAGATGCGGTCAAGATACCTTTTGCACAAGAGATCAAAGATGGCAAAGTTGGAGCTATTTTGGCTCTTAGAGGAAAAAGCATAAACACATCTACAGGACTTCCTACAGACGGCATCATACAAAATGTTTACTCAAAAATTAATGCTTTTGCAACAGGTCTTATAGAATCTATAAACAATATCTATGCAGATGTCGGTGTAACCAACATGGTCTCAAATAACATCGATTTTGACCCGAACAAAACACCTGTAGTTGACTCCGGAAAAAACATAAAAACCGGTTCTTTTTATGTAAAAGTCTACGATACAAACGGAAATATCATAGCAAAAAGAGAGATAAAGATAAATCCCGCAACTACACTTCTTGGAACAACAAACTCTATAGAATCACAAATGAAAGCCAACATAGATGACAACAAAGACAACAATGCAACAAACGATATAGATGATATGTTGCAGTTTAGTGTCTCTTCAACACAAACAAAAAACATCCAAATATCAATGCTTCCGGAATTTAAAGACAAAGGATACAGATTTTCCATAGAAGACAAACTGACTACAAATGAACTTAATTCCGGAACAAACTTTGCCGGTGCACTCGGTATGAACAGATTTTTTGACGGTCAAAGTGCAAAAGATATGGATATAACCACATATCTAAAACAAGACCCTACAAAGCTTCAGGCAGGAAGAAGTGAGATACTCGGAGACAATACCGTAGCACTGAATATGGTCCAACACCAGTATGAAAAGTTTGATTTTTCAGTAAATGACGTTACAACAAACTCTACAACATACGGTTATTTTGACTCTATAACATCCTATATAGGAATCCAGACACAAACAGCAGTATCAAAAAACGACACTGTTACCGCAAAATTCAATGCTGTTGAAAAAGAGTATCAATCTGTAACAAAAGTTAATATAGATGAAGAGCTTACAAATCTTATAAGATATCAAACATCATACGGTGCGGCGGCAAAAGTTATACAGACAGTAGATCAGATGATGAACACACTGCTTGGTTTAAAACAGTAGATGCCTAAGATAAGTATTTATATTATAATTTTTATCGTTTTTTTTGCTTTTTTCGGAAAATTTTTCTGGCATGTGGATCCAAACCTGTTTGATGCAAACTCCATACTTCTTCCCCCGTCTTTTTCACACCCTTTTGGAACAGACAGACTTGGAAGAGACCTGCTTGCAAGAGTTATACAAGGCTCTTTGGTGTCTATTATCATAGGAGTAGGAAGTGCTTTGCTTTCATCTTTTATAGGCCTGATTTTCGGTGCAACTGCCGGATATTTCAGAGGTTATGTGGACAAGGCATTTGTTATATTAGTCGATTTGTTTTTGACATTCCCGACATTTTTTTTACTTCTTGCACTTGTGAGTTATGTAAATGCTTCGATATCTGTTTTAATATTTATTATATCCGTAACGGGATGGATGACAACTGCAAGACTAATAAGAAGCGAAGCATTTTCTATAACCCAAAAACCGTTTATCAAGATACTAAACATAGCCAAAGTTCCAAAAAGCAAAATCATTTTAAAATACTACACTCCCCTTTTGGCACCGATATTTTTTATAAGCTTTACTTTTGGAGTGGGTGGAGCCATACTTTCTGAGAGCGGTCTTAGCTTCTTGGGACTTGGGATTATGCCCCCTCAGATGAGCCTTGGAACCATCATGAGTGAAGGCAAAGAGTTTATAGAGATAGCTTGGTGGGTCAGTTTTTTTCCAGGATTTATCATATTTCTTTTGACATTTTCCCTTATAAACATATCAAACTACCTACAGTCAAAAACCAACCAAAAAGAGATAAGTGCCTAAACTTCTCTCTTATTTGAATATAACTTCAGCTTCGTCTATGATATCACCAGGTATGTTTGAGATAGTCATAAATTTGCCCATACTCAGTTTAGGATAAGACAAAGCTATATAAAATTTTGGATGCAGTATTTTTGCTTTGTTGTCTTCTATAGATATCACATAAGGCAAAACGTCACCGTTTTTTCTGCCTATCTTTTGAACAAAACCTTTTGTTTCAGGTTTCAAGTCAAAACCTACAAGATATTTCTCGTCTGATATTTTCAAAACAAATACCGGTGAATGTGCTTTTGCTTTTGCAAGCAGTTCGTTTGTAGAACCTTTTGCAACCTCTTCAAAATCTGTATAATACGGCATACCGAACATAAAATGATACTCTTTTATATCACCGTCATCCAACTCCTCTTTTGAATCTTTGAGATTTTTGAACTTAGCTTTTATCTTCTCTTGCAAAGATTTAAATATATCCTCTTTATAGTCATCCTGCATAAAAGCCTTCCCAAAATATACAGGGTTTGTAAAGCTTATGGTGTTTTCCTTTTTGTCTATATATACACGAAGCACTCCCATAAAGCCTCTGTCTTTTTTTGCGGCTTCTTTTTTTAACTCATCAGATGTAAAAACAACACTTACTCCGTCTTTGTCCAAAGGGTATGTTGCAACTACTTCAAAACCTGAACCGCTAAGCTTTGACTTGACACTCTCAACATCTTCATAATCTCCTACCAGATATGTGCTGATATCATCAGCTTTTAAAGAAATCAACACAAAAAACAAAACAAACAGTTTTTTTAGCATAACCATCTCCCTGTCTCTTATACACATCTGA
>WFOM01000077.1 GCA_015488075.1 Helicobacteraceae bacterium
AAGTTATATATATAAACGACTATCTGGCAAACAGGATTATAGGTGCCAAGAAGGAAAAAATTTTGGAGCTTGATCTGAATTCATTAAAAGATAAAAGTTTTTTGCCTACACTAAAACATACACTCAAAGACGGTTTTTCCAAATATCGGGGACCATACAAAACTACCATGACAGACAAAAAACTGTGGATACATCTTATATCTTCAAGGATAGAGATAGATAAAGACAGATATGAATATGTCGCCATTATGATAGACCAGACTGAGCTTCATCAGGCACATGATCGTATAGAGTATCTTGCATATTATGACGAACTTACAGATATACCAAAAAGAAAGATTTTTATAGATGAGCTTAAAAAAGCTTTGTCTGTGTATAAAAGAAAAAAAACAAGAAGCACACTTATATATTTTGACCTTGACAACTTTAAAGATATAAACGACTATATGGGGCATAATGTAGGTGATGAGCTTCTAAAACATGTCGCAATCCAGACAAGAAAAGCTATAAGAGATACAGATATAGTAGCAAGGATGGGAGGGGATGAGTTTGCTGTTTTACTTACCAATCTGCCTGAGGAGAAAAACTATGCTATTATAAAGTCGCTGGAGGTTGCAAAAAGAATCAAAAAGTATGTTAGTGAAAACTTTTATGTTGAAGATAAAATTTTCAATACAGATTTGAGTATAGGTATAGTTTTGGTAGATGATAGTTTCAAAGATGTTTATGAGATAGTAAAATATGCTGATGCTGCTATGTATAAAGCAAAACAGGATTCAAAAGACGGTATAGTCATATTTGATGAGGCTTTGGAAGCAGAGATAAAACAAAAATATACTATAAAAGATGAACTAAAAACCGCTATAAAAGAGCATCAGTTTGAACTCTATCTGCAGCCAAAAGTTAACAAAGAGTTCAAGGTTTTTTCAGCCGAAGCACTTGTAAGGTGGAATCATCCCCAAAGAGGTCTTGTTATGCCTGATGTTTTTATACCTGTTCTT
Source organism: Helicobacteraceae bacterium (assembly GCA_015488075.1). Classification (GTDB taxonomy): domain Bacteria; phylum Campylobacterota; class Campylobacteria; order Campylobacterales; family Sulfurimonadaceae; genus S012-15. Next base: position 1,002 of record WFOM01000077.1, read on the forward strand.
AACGATTTTGGTATGATGGGAGATTTTACACTGGAAGTTTTGAGACTTGCCAAAGATATATCAAAATATCTGCCGAGCTATTTTGTTTTGTCTGTAAATATCTCCGCACAGGACATACAAAGCATAAGTTTTGTTTCAAATATAAAAAATATTATAAAAGATTTTAACTGTAAACTTGATTTGGAACTGACTGAGCAGATGTTTATAAACAATGTTGAGGTATCTCAGGAAAATATGATAAAGCTTAGTAAACTTGGTGTAGAGTTCAGTCTGGATGATTTTGGGACAGGCTACTCCTCTTTGACATACTTAAAGCAGTTGCCGTTTAACTATGTCAAGATAGATCAGAGTTTTGTAAGAGATATGATAAATGACATAGATGACCTTGCTATAGTAAAAACCATTATAGCTATGGCTCATACTCTTGGGCTTAAAACCATATCTGAAGGTGTTGAGACACAGCATCAGTGTGATATTTTAAGAGAGATGGGGTGTGACTATTTTCAGGGGTATTTTTACGGCAAGCCGCTACCTGTAGATGAATTTGTAAAATTACTTTAATACCACCCACATATAGCTAAACCACATCCATCTTTCGTCTTTGTCTTTTGCCGTGCAGGTGTAGTGGTCTCTTGGATATTTTAGTTTTGTTTTTGACTCTATTGTGATTGTTGTAGGAGTTGTATAGTCGATTTTGAGTCTTTCTCCATTTGATCTGAAACACTCTATCTTCAGCTTTTTTTGAAGTTTAAGGGTTAGTTTCGGAGGGTTGTTTTTTGGTGTTACTATAGTGTCATTATTTACAGCGGTTATGGGCATCGGTTTTGTGCTTACTTTTAGTTTGAAACCTTTAAAATTTGCATATCTTCCTGCAAGCGGAAATCTGGTAAGAGCCAGAAAATCGCTTTTGTTTGAGATAGGAGCAGAGTTTTGTGCAACACCGATATAACCTAAGTCTTTAACAATTTTTTTAACTCTTTTATCAAATTCTCCAAAAGGATAAGCCAACATCTTCACGGGTGACTTGTATGGTTTTAGATATTTGTCTATAAACTTTTGACATTTTAGTATCTCTTTTTTGACCTCTTTTTCCAATACTTTCTCATCATATCTGACCAAGAACCGGTGAGTATGGGTATGGTTGGCAAACTCACAGCCGTTTTTACCCATCTCCTGCATCTCTTCAATGCGCATATATCTTTTTGACCGGTGCAGTGTAGGGGCTGAGTTTACAAAAACCGTAAAAGGAAAATTAAAAGATTTTAAAATCGGGTAAGCAACTTTATATACAGATTTGTATGAATCATCTATCGTTATGGCAACCGTTTTTTTTGGAAGCTGTTTGTTTTCTTTTAGGTATTTTATGATTTTGGAGAGTTTCCAAACTGTGAAGTTGTTCTCTTTTAGATACTGCAGATGTTTTTTAAAATCTTTTGAAGATATGTTCGTGCTTGGATATCTGAACTCATCAAATCTGTGGTATTGCAAAACTACGGCATAATCCTGTGCCAAAAGTTTCAATCCGAAAAAAATAAATAATAATCTATACATCTTTTAAAGCTTTGTATATTTCAACTGCTTGTTTATGCTCATAAACATCATGGACCCTGAGTATGGAGGCACCCTCATCAAGTGCTTTTAGATGAAGTGTCAAAGTTCCAGACAGTCTTTTTTTGACATCACTTGGGAAGATTTTGTCTATCATTGATTTTCTTGAAGCACCAACCAAAAGAGGAAGCCTGAATTTTTTAAAATGGCTTATATGTTTTATAAGCTCCAAATTATGCTCTAATGTTTTTCCAAAACCTATCCCTACATCCAAAACTATATCATCTATACCAAAAGCTTTTGCTTTTTCTAATCTCTCTTTGAAAAACTCCTCTATATCAAGTATAACATCATCATATGTGGGATTGTTTTGCATGGTTTTCGGGTCGTTTTGCATATGCATTATAACCGCGGTTGCATTGTAACTTGCACACAGTTTGCAGATTTCGTCGTCTCTTAATCCGGTTATATCGTTTACTATACCAAATCCTCTATCAAGCACATACGATACAACTTTTGGCGAATAAGAATCTATACTAAAAACCGTTTTTTCAAAAAGTTTTGTTTTGTAAATCTCATCAACTATAGGTTTTATCCTCTTTAGTTCTTCCTCTTCACCGACATACTCTGCTCCCGGTCTTGAGGAAACAGCTCCTATGTCTATGATGTCTGCTCCGTCTGCTATCATCTTTTCGATTTTAAAAACAGCATCTTTTCCTTTAAATCTGCTACCTTCAAAGAAGCTGTCATCATTGGCATTTATAACACCCATTATCTTTATATCAAACTCTTTTTCTTTTAAAAACTCAGAGAGTTTTAGTGCCAAATCTTTCAGTCCGAAAGGCTGGGCTTTTTCTTTTTGTGAGAGGATTTTTATATGTTTTTTTGTAGCTATTAAAATGCCGTCAACTATCTTTTCTTTTGCAACTATTACACCGTCTGGAACAGCCAGGTCGGCACCTATACTTAAAGCATCCTGTTTTAGGATGTTTGCGGCACCAACATGCATATCTTTTATGTAAAAAAGGTAGTGTTTGTGTTTTGATGAAAGTATATCTATACCGCCTTTGTCCGTGCCAAGCTTTTTTAGGTATGTTTTTATATCTATATCGTTTGAGAGTCTTTTTACTTTCATTTTACAACCAGTGACATAAGAATGTATGAAAAAACATTTTGGACTCTTGAGTTAAGCTCAAGCGCCATAAAACCTTTTTCAAAACTTTCAAGCTGTTTTGTGTTCAGTCTTACACCGTCTTGTATGATTTTTTTCTGAATTGCCTGAAGGTATTGTTTTGCTTCTACTTTTGAGAGTGTTTTTACATATTTTAATATCTCAAAAACATTTTTGAGTGTAAGTTTTTTAAAATCCGTATCTATTTGTATATCTTCTTTTTTTGTTATTTCTTTAAATACGGGAAGTCTTGATCTTATAGTAGGAAGTAGTTGTGATTTTGTAGGTGAAAATATTATAAAATATATGTTTTTTGGAGGTTCTTCCAAGAGTTTAAGAAGTGAGTTTTGTGCTTCTGTTCCAAACTCATAGCCCCCGAAAATTATGTATTTGGTTCTTGTTTCTTTTATATATGCAACTCTTGTAACCTCTTTTGAATGCTCAAGCAAAAATTTATCCTCAAGCACTTCTATAACATAATCAAGAGATAAATCCTGTTTTATTTGCTCTTTGGAACTTTCAAAGTCTTGTGTTATATATATAAAACTTTGGTTATATGGAAACATCAACCTCTCCAAAGATTGCACAGCTTAGTGACTCGTCAAAGATTTTATAAAGCTGCAAAAGTTTTATATCAACATCTTTATCATATGAGTTGAGCCTGAAACTGTTTTGGTAGTCTTCGTCAAATATCCACAGATAGCTGTCGCTTTTTCTTTTTGGCAAATCCGCTTTTTTGTCATCCCCTCTGCCTATATACCAGTAGATGTATTCGTCATTAAATGCCATATTTATCATATCTTCTATCATATCAAGTTCGCTGACAAGAGAGACATTTTTAAATTTTCTGCAGATATCATCAATTGACACTACAGATACAAGAGGTCTTTGCAAGAAGTTGTTGTTTATGTTTGAGAGTATGTATTCTTTAAACCATTCTCTCTCTTCATCAACTATAATGATAACTGTTTTTCCTTCCAGAATCGATGAGAGTGTTTTTGCAGTGGGTGTTGCCCACTCAAATCTTATCTCCTCTATCCAGCTGTATGTAGCCCCTTTTGCTCTTATGGCATCAAGGCTCCACTGAACAAACTCCTGCATTTTTATTTGTCTAACTCATATGCTTCGTGAAGTGCTCTAACAGCCAGTTCACCGTATTTTTCATCAACAACCATAGATATTTTTATCTCGCTTGTTGAAATCATGTTTATATTTATATTTTCATTTGCCAAAGCAGAAAATGCTTTTGCGGCAACTCCTGAGTGAGACTTCATACCGACACCTACTACACTTACTTTGCATATAGCCTCATTGTAGCTGTCATCTTCTATGTCTCCGTTGTCAACAAATGTGTCAACCACGGCTTTTGCATCATTAAGGTCTGTTTTTGGAACCGTAAAGTCTATATTTGTTTTTCCGCTGTGAGCTTTGTTTTGGATTATCATATCAACATTTACATTTGCATTTGCCAGTGCATTAAAGATTTCACTAGCGATTCCGGGTCTGTCTTTTACACCCATCAAAGAGATTCTTGCCTGGTTTTTGTCTAAAGCTATCCCACTAACTAACGGTTTTTCCATGATATTTTCTTCCTTTGTTATTAATGTTCCTTCATCTTCGCTGAAACTGCTTCTTGTAACCAAATTTACATTCAGTTTTTTTGCAAGTTCAACTGAGCGGTTTTGCAAAACTTTAGCCCCCAAACTTGCAAGCTCCAACATTTCGTCATATGAGATTTTGTCAAGTTTTTTTGCTTTTGGCTCTATCCTTGGGTCGGTTGTATATATGCCGTCAACATCGGTATATATCTCACACAAATCAGCTTTTAATGCTCCGGCTATCGCAACCGCACTCAGATCGCTTCCTCCGCGACCGAGTGTCGTTACGTTTCCTTCTTTGTCAACACCCTGGAAGCCTGCAACTACTACAATCTTTCCTTCATTTAACTCTTTTTGCATGTTTGAGGGGTCTATCTCTTCTATTCTTGCCTTTGTGTGTGCATCATCGGTAACTATACCGGCTCTTCTTCCGCTCATAGCCACTGCAGGATATCCCATCTCGTTTAGTGCTATAGAAAGCAGTGCGGAAGTTACTCTCTCGCCGGAACTTAGAAGCATATCCATCTCTTCTTTTTTCGGATTTTGACTGAAATGATTTGCATACTCTATAAGCTTGTTTGTTTCACCGCTCATAGCTGAGACAACAACTACAACATCATCCCCTGCTTCTTTTATCTTTGCAACTCTTTTTGCGACATTTTCAATTCTTTCTAAACTACCTACGCTTGTTCCGCCAAACTTTAAAACTTTTAACATCTACAAATACCCTTCTTTTTTAAAATATTCCAAAACCTCTTTGTAAACAGGTTGTTTAAAGTGTGCAGTATAATCCAAAACACTCTCTATATCTACAAATTTGTAACTGTCAAATTCGGGGTGTTTTGTGTTTATATCTATGTTTGCACTTTTTTTTAGTCGGACAAGAAAATATTTTTGTTTCTGCCCTTTAAAAGGCTTCATCTTTTTTGCGATTTTTTCCGGAAAATCGTAGCTTATCCATTTGGGATACTCAGCTATTATTTTTACTTTATCAGTGCCTATTTCTTCTTTTAGTTCCCTAAACATTGCCTCTTTTGGATTTTCCCCTTCATCTATGCCACCTTGCGGGAACTGCCATACTCCGGCTATGTCGTTTCTTTGTGCTATAAAAATTTTTTTCTCATTCGGATAATTTGGAGACAAAATTATCATAGCCACATTTGGTCTGTATAAATCCTCTTTAGCCAAAACAAAGTCCTGAATTTTTTTGTAAAATTATACTTAAATTGGTATTAAACCCAAATTAGTCGGAATTTGTTTGGTTAGATGTCAGTTTTTTGGAAAAATATACACCGCCTACGGTTATAACAGTAGCAACTACAAGTATGATAGCACCTATCTCTATACCTTCCATGAGTCTCTCCTGTTTTTTTAAACGGTATTATAAAATGTTTTGTATAATATCTTATGCTTTTATATATACATATACCGTTTTGTGATAGCAAGTGTCACTACTGCAGTTTTAATTCCTATGTTGACAGGTTTCATCTTAAAAAAGATTATATGCTCTCTTTAAAAACACATCTTTTGCATGAGATGCAAAGGTTTGAAGTAAAAAAAGTAGATATAGAGTCTGTTTTTATAGGGGGCGGGACCCCCTCAACGATTCCGCCACAGCTTTATCATGATATTTTTGGGATTATAAAACCTTTTTTGAAAGATGATGCGGAGATAACAACAGAGGCAAATCCAAACTCTGCTACAAAAGAGTGGCTTTTTGGCATGAGAGAACTCGGTGTAAACAGAGTTAGTTTCGGTGTTCAGAGTTTTGATGATGAAAAACTTAGGGTTTTAAACAGGGCTCATTCAAAAGATATGGCTTTAAAGGCTCTAAATGATGCAAAAAATGCAGGGTTTGAAAATATATCTTTGGATTTGATATACAATTTTTACAAAGATACGAAAGAGCTTTTAAAAAAAGATATAGATACCGCTTTTTCTTTACCTATAAACCATATAAGTGCATATTCGCTGACTATAGAGGAAAACACAAAATTTTATACTACTCCGAGTGTTGCAAAAGATGATGTGGAGTTGGCAGATTTTGTTATAGGTTATATAAAAAGCAAAGGCTTTGTGCAATATGAGATAAGCAACTTCGGAACTTACAAATCAAAACATAATCTTGGCTACTGGGAGTATAAAGATTACATGGGAGTAGGTGCTGGTGCTGTGGGAAAACTTAAAAACAAAAGATACTACCCTTCAAAACTTATAGAAGAGTATATAAAAAATCCTCTAAAAATTCAGATAGAAGAGTTAAGTAAAGAAGATACAAAGCTGGAGAAAATTTTTTTGGGGTTTAGAAGTGAAGTGGGAGTAAATGAGAAACTTGTTGATAAAGAAAAAGCTTTTTTGCTTGTCGATAAGGGTAAACTTACATACAAAAACGGTATTTTTTACAATCAAGATTTTCTTTTGGCAGATGAGGTAACTTCGTTTGTAAGTAACGACATATAATTTAGTTTTGCAAGTGATATTAAAATGCTTTGTATCTATACTTTTTTCTTATTGTTTAGCCAAGAGATTATTTGTATGTCATTACTTTACCTAAATTGGATAAACTTTCAAAAACAAAACAGCTTTTAAGGTTTATATATGTTTGGTATGGGATTTACCGAGATTTTGGTTATAGTTGTGGTAGCGATACTCTTTTTGGGACCTGATAAACTTCCATCAACCATGGTTGAGATTGCAAAATTTTTCAGAAGTATGAAACAAACTATAGCCAGCGTAAAAGAGAGTGTAAATGAAGAACTGCACATAGAAGATATAAAAAAAGAAGCTATGAGCTACAAACAAGAACTGCTTGAAGCGCAGTCAAAGATAGAACAAAAGATAAATCCCGTCCAGATAGAACAGGAGATAAACTCCATAGTTGCCGATACTCCTAAACCCGATACCGATACAAAGATAGAAGCAAGATACGAAGATGAGGATGATGAGCCTACATTTGTGAAAAAAACTACTGAATATGTAAAAGAAGAGAAAGAAGAAGAGAAAGGCAAAGATGTTTGAAGAACTAAAACCCCATTTGGTTGAACTGAGAAAAAGACTTGCCATATCTGTCGGAGCTTTGATAGTTGGTTTTTTTGTTATGTTTTATTTTCATGAGGCTATACTTGACTGGATAGTCCAGCCTCTTAACGATGCACTCGAAGCAGTAGGAAGAAAGTCTATAAATGCCGCAAACGGGATGGTAACTACAAATCAGGTGGGAGGAGCTTTTTTTGTAGCTCTTAAAGTTTCGTTTTTTGCAGATATACTTTTTACTTTGCCTATAATTCTTTCCCAAATCTGGCTTTTTGTTGCACCGGGGCTTTATGCCCATGAAAAAAAGATGATACTTCCGTTTATTGTTGGTGGAACGGTTATGTTTTTAGTGGGAGTGCTTTTTGCATACTATATAGTTACACCTTTTGGATTTGATTTTCTTATAACTTTCGGTAGTTTTAAATTTACTCCGCTTATAAATATAGAGGATTATGTAGGATTTTTTACAAAGATAATGTTTGGTTTTGGACTTGCTTTTGAGCTACCGGTATTTTCTTACTTTTTGGCTTTGCTTGGGCTTATAGATGACAAAACCATGACCAACTTTTTTAAGTATGCCGTAGTTATCATTTTTATTGTTGCGGCTATGCTTACACCTCCGGATGTTCTTACCCAGCTTCTTATGGCAGGTCCGCTTGTAGTTTTATACGGTTTGTCCATACTTATAGTAAAAGTTGTAAATCCGGCTCCAAAAGAGGATGAGGAGGAAGAGGAAGAAGAACAAAAAGAGGACAAGTAGTGGATAAAGAACTGCTTACCTCCAGCTATGATTTTTCTCTTCCAAAAGAACTCATAGCAAAATATCCTGCAAATCCAAGAGACAGTGCAAAGCTTTTAGTTTATGACAGAGCAAAAGATAAAATAACCCACACCGTTTTTAAAAATATACTTGATTTTATCCCAAAAAATACTGCTGTAATCCTAAACAACACAAAAGTTATAAAAGCAAGAATTTATGGTAAAAAAAACAGCGGAGGAAAGGTTGAACTGCTTATAAACAAACCTCTTGATGCTATAACAATAAATGTTTATATAAGAGGAAAAGTAAAAC
>WFOM01000078.1 GCA_015488075.1 Helicobacteraceae bacterium
ACAGTAACCTGTTTGCCTCTTCTTTTTTCTTTTTTTATATACAAAGAGTGTTTGTTTTTATCTAAAATCTTTTTTGTTTCTTTTGTCTCTTCATCCACAAGCTGCCAGCCTTCATTAAAGCCGGCACCTATTTGAAGGTCTAACTTTTTTCCTCTCATCAGTGTAAAAAGTGTCTCTTTCCGCTGAAATAAAGGCTCATACCATGCTCGTTTGCGGCTTGTATAACTTCATCATCTCTTATGCTGCCTCCAGGTTCTATAACTGCACTCACACCGGCAGCGGCTGCTGCATCTATGGAATCTCTAAACGGGAAAAATGCTTCACTGGCAAGTGCGGCACCTGTTACATCAAGACCTACTTCTTTTGCTTTTTTAAGAGCACACTGTGCCGCATCAACTCTGCTTGTCATCCCCATACCTATAGCTACAAGTGCTGAGTTTTTGACATAGGCAACACAGTTTGATTTTGTAAGTGAAGCTATTTTGTAAGCAATTTCCAGGTCTTTTAGTTCATCTTTTGTCGCTTCTTTTTGTGACATAAGTTTTGCTTCTTTTACTTCATCATCTAAGACTTTGTCACTGTCTTGGAAAACAAATCCACCGTCTATGTGTTTAAAGTCTTTTTTATCGTTTGAAAGAACAAGTTTATCACTTCCCATCTCAAAGAGTTTTATCCTTTTTTTGTTTGCGAAGACTTCCTGTGCTTCTTTTGTTATCTTGCCGGCTATTATAACTTCCAAAAATATTTCGTTCATCTTTTCAGCCAACTCTTTGTCAACTATGCCGTTAACTGCAACAACCCCTCCAAAAGCGGAAACAGGGTCACACTTTAGAGCTTCTGTGTAAGCATCTTTTAGATTTTCTCTTATGGCAAAACCGCATGGGTTTCCGTGTTTTACTATACATACGGCATTTTCATCCTCAAAAGCTGCTGCGATCTTTACTGCACCGCTTATATCTGTAAGGTTGTTAAAACTTGCTTCCCCTTTTAGAATTTTGAAGTTTTTGCTGAAGTGGTTTTCAAACTCATACAAAGCACCGTTTTGGTGAGGGTTTTCTCCGTATCTTGTATCAAAAACTTTTTTACCTACTATAAACTGTTTTTCTCCAAAGCCGTTTTTAAATCTCTGGTTCATATAGTTTGCTATCATGGAGTCATAGCTTGCCGTATGCTCATATGCTTTTATCATCAGATTTTTTCTAAAATCAAAATCGTCACTGCCGTTTTTTACAGCTTCTATGATACTTTCATAGTCATTTACATCAGTTACTATCAAAACAGATGCAAAGTTTTTGGCGGCACTTCTTACCATGGCAGGACCGCCTATGTCTATGTTTTCTATAATCTCTTCAAAATCGTCTGTTTTTTCTATGGTTTCTTTGAAAGGATAAAGGTTTACACAAACCAGGTCTATAGCTTTTACACCGAGTTCTTCTGCCTGTTTTATATGTGAGTCTTTGTCTCTTCTGTATAAAATTCCACCATGCACATAAGGGTTTAGAGTTTTTACCCTTCCTTCAAAGCATTCCGGAAATTTTGTTACTTCATCTATCTCTATGGCATCTATGCCGTTTTCTTTTAAGAGTTTGTATGTTCCGCCTGTAGATATTATCTCAAAATCAAGTTCGATCAGACTTTTACAAAAGTCAACTATACCGGATTTGTCACTGACACTTACCAATGCTCTTTTTTTCATGATAAATAAGCCTTAGAGGAAAATTTTGTGGAATTTTATCTAAAAGGGGATTAAAAAAGGGTTAAGTGGCAAAAGCCACTTTTAAAAACTAAGATATTAGAAGTCGCCTGTTGCAGCTTTTGCAGGTATCTCTTCCATTGCTTTTTTAACTTCAAGTGCAGCATTTAGCATTTGCTCAGGAAGTTGTTTACCACCGTATATGGCAAGTGCCAAATCCATAGTTACTAAGTATCTTTCACCGTTTGCATATTGGATAAGCATGATTCTACAAGGCATAAAGCTTCCGTAATATCTAGAATATGCCAAGAAAATTCTTGCAGTTCTTAGGTTACAAAGTGAGAAGATTCTTGCATAGACGATTTTGTGTGGATGTCTTACATTTCCGTTTTCGTCATATATAGGCTCACCGTCAAAGTCAACCAAAACACCTTTGGCATTTTTCTTAGGTCTGAACATAGTTATATCGCCTGTTACTCTTAGGTTGTGCTCTTCTGTAAGAGATTTTACAACATCTGCTATATCATCGTTTGAGTAGTCTTCAGGTGAATCTACGACTTTGTATTCTTTTGACATTGCTCTTGCAGGGTCACCATACTGCTTTATGTTTGCCATCATATTCGCATATGATTCTGAAGCATGCGGGTCAAGGTCTGCAGTGACAAAGTTCCATCCCATCTTCACTACATTACATCCTGTAAAGCCAAACATGATAAATGCCGCAAAAGCAGCTGCTATGATCGATCTTATCATTTAACATCCTTTTGGTAAAATTTCTGGTGTTATTATATTATTATAATATTAAAATAAGATTAGATTGTGATATTATTTTTTATTATAATTAGGAGTTATGATATGTATAAGATTTCATTTTTTGTTCCAGAGGATCATAAAGAAAAAG
>WFOM01000079.1 GCA_015488075.1 Helicobacteraceae bacterium
TCATTGTTTTTGTCAACTTTTATATCTTCTTTCTTTACAGCTATATATCTAGCGGTTTGCTTTGGATTTGTAACTGTTATAGGTTTGGTTAGTCCGTCTATAAAGATTTTGTTATCTTCAATCTTTTTTATCTCAAATATATTTTCAAATCCAAGATACTTTGCAACTTCAAGCGAGTTTGGATGACTAAAAACATCTTTTTTGTCTCCAAACTGTTTTATACTTCCATTTGTCATGATGGCGATATTGTCACTTAGATAGTAAGCTTCATCAAGGTTGTGGGTAACTAGTATAACACTAAAACCAAACTCTTTTTTAAGCTCTATCAAAAGCTCCCACATATCCTCTTTTAAAGTTTTGTTCAGAGCAGAAAAAGGCTCATCCAAAATCAAAAGATTTGGTTTGAAACTGATGGCTCTTGCTATCGCAACTCTTTGTTTTTCACCGCCACTTAGAGTGTCAACACTGCTAAAAAGGTGTTTTTGCAGTCCCAACTTGTCTATAATGTCATCTATATAGGTTTTGTCTATATCTTTTTTTTGTGCTTTTAGAGGAAATACGATGTTTTCATAAACATTCAGGTTTGAAAAAAGGCTTAAGTGTTGCGGAACATACCCAAAACCTCTTTTTTGCAAAGGGATGTTTGTTATATCACTGTTTTGATAAAGTATTTTTCCGCTGCCTGGTTTGAAAACACCAAGGAGAGTTTTTAAAAGTGTAGATTTGCCTGCACCGCTTTCTCCTAGGACAGATAATATCTCATTTTTTTTAACTTTCAGAGTATCTATGTGAAGTTTAAAAGAGTCTAACTCCAACTTAATATTATCTAAATGAAGCATTGTTTAACATCCTTGCCAAAAATAAACTCGCAAGTCCTATAAAAACAAGTATGATTATAAGTGCAACAGTTGTTTTTATATCTGCAACTTCTAAGTGCATATAGATTGATACGGGAAGTGTCTCGGTTTTGTATGCCATAGTCCCGGCAACCGTTATGGTGGCACCAAATTCTCCAAGAGCCTTGGCAAAAGAGAGTATAAAAGCTGAGAGTATCGCTTTTTTTGCCTGTGGAACAGATATCTTAAAAAAAGTATATGTTTCACTTGCACCCAATATATGTGCCGTTTGTTCAATCTCGCTCTCTATCATGTCAAATCCGTTTTTTACAAATCTGACTGCTATACCGTAAACCGTTATAAATTGAGCTAAAACTATACCGTAAAATGTAAAAATGAAATTTTGTGTGTTGTTTTGTATCCATTCACCAAGAGGAGTGTTGAAAAATATAAGCACAACAGCACCCAAAGCGGCAGGAGATACTATAATGGGAAATTCCAAAATAGTATCTATGATGTTTTTAAAAGGGTAGCTGTATCTTGAGAGTGCATATCCGCTTGGAAGTGCCAGTATCATAGCCAAAACAGATGCAAAAAGAGCCGCTTTTAGGCTTAAAACTACAGAAAAAGCAACTCTTTTTGAAAAAAGAGTCTCAAAAAAATTTGTTGCATCAAAAAAATAAAACAGTGATAAAAAAAGCCCGCCATACAGCATAAGTGCAAAGAAGGAAAGTGTTATAGTGTTTTTTTTAAAATCCATCAAGCCAACTTTTTGGAACGGTGTATTTGCCGCCTATCTTTTTTTTCTTGCCTATATATTTGTAGGCCTCCTCTTTGGAGGAGAGATAGTTGTATTTTTTAAATATCTCTTTGGCGCTTTTTGATGTAACAAAATCTATAAACTGTTGTGCAAGTTTTTTGTCTTTTGTAAATCTGCTTATGGCTATAGGGATATAGCCTATCCTTACCAGTTCATCAGGTTTTAGTTTTATGTTTTCTATCTTGTCTGGATTCCAAAAAGCAAACACTCTCCAGCCTATAATCGCATCAGCCTGTTTAAGTGTTATGGCATTTGCTGTTTTTGAGCATGATGATGTGTAGTTTATGATGTTTTTTATAAACTGCTCTTTCTCTTTTTTGTTGAAATTTTTCTCTATAATCTCAACCGCATAGCTTCCCACACATACACCTTCAGGATTTGCTATAACTACTTTTATGCCAGGTTTTGCCAAGTCTTGAAGGGAGTGTATATGTTTTGGATTTCCTTTTTGAACATTTATGCTTGAGACCAGATAAACAACAATTTTCTGGCTTTTTGGATATATAAGATTTTTTTCTTTTGCTATCTGCATATAATCGCTTGAACCCGGAAAATAAATATCACCCTGTCTTGCAAGTTTCATCTGTGAAAGCACATAACCGCTTCCGCCAAAAACAAGCCTTACTTTTGTTCCTGTCTTTTCTTCAAATTTTTTTGCTATCTCTTCAAGAGGAGGTTTGCTTGCACTTCCGGCAAACACCAAAAGCTCTTTAGCAAATAGTGATATAGTAAAAAAAAGTAAAAATAAAAATTTTTTCATTTAATAAACCTCTTTTCTGTGCGAAATTCTAATGAGTGTTATAA
>WFOM01000080.1 GCA_015488075.1 Helicobacteraceae bacterium
GTATATGCATAAATACAACCTTTTTTGATGTTTTTATGATTATAGTATATTCAAGTTTAATATTATCTTATTTTATATATGATTGCATAGGCAAGCGGAACATACCAAAGATTCAACACCGTTGCCCAAGCTATACCAAATCCCAGTGCAACTGCCATCGGTTGAAGGATCAAAGCCTGACCGGATGCAAAAAACATCAGGGTAAAAAGTCCCAAAACAGTTGTTAAAGAGGTAAGAAATATAGGTCTTAGTCTTGTTTTGGCTCTTTGCATAAGCTCTTCTGAATTTTTTGCATTTTTTATAAAGTCAACCATAATAAGCCCGTCATTTACAACAACTCCGGCAAGCCCTACTATACCTATAAGCCCCGGCATAGAAAGGTTAAGACCCATTACAAAATGTCCTATGAGAACACCAAGCAAAACAAGAGGTATGGTGCTAACTACTATAAGAGATTTTACTATAGAGTCAAAAAGCCATACAAGTGTTATAAATATGAGAAATATAGCAACAACAGCAGCCTGTGCCATCTCTTTTTTGCTTTTTGCATTTTCTTTCTCTTCACCTTTTATCTCAACCGTTATGCCGCTTTTTTTTAGATTTTTTAAAACAGGCTTGATTTTTTGCATAACTTCCGATGATGTTATAACTTTTTTATCTATAGAAGCAAAAACACTTCTTATCCTCTTGCCGTTTTCTTTTTTGATAGTTACAAATCCCTGTTTGTATATAAAATCAGCTATATCTTTAAGCGCTACTATCTGGTTTGAATTTGGAACATTAAGCTCAACCTTTTTAATAGAGCTTATAAAATCTTTTAGATTGCTGTCTATTTTTATGCGAAGCAGGCCGTCATCGTTAAACACTTTTCCAAACTCACCTTTTAGATAGTAAACACTCAGTTGGTCTCTGACATTCGATTCGTTAAATCCAAGAAGCTGACCGTATTCGTTTATCTTGATTTTGAGCTCTTTTTCACCGATGTCTGCATCATCTGAAATGTTATATACTCCTTTTATCTTTGAAAGTGCTTCTTTGGTGACTTTTAATGCATTTAGAGTTTTTTCATCGCTGTTTGATGTGTAACTTATCTCTATATCATGAGCTACTATACCTGTTCCAGGAACACTTACTACAAACTCTTTGAAGATTTTTTTTCCGTTTTTGTCTTTGATGTTTTTTACATTTTTTAACACTTTTTGAAGGTGCGATGCTATATCTCTTGCATCTTTTGTTCTTGTCAAAACAGAAGCATCGTATTCCGGTGAGAGATACGGGCTTATGTATCTATCAAAAAAGTTTGAAGGTGCTCTTTGGTGCAAATCAACAAATATATGAAACATATTTTCACCTATCTCAGGTCTGTTTTTCGCATCCATTTTAAACCCTACTACAGATGTTACCGATGAGACATCTTTTTTGTTTATATGTTTTAGTATCTCTTTTTCAATCATGGTTACATATTTTTCTGTATCTTTTAAATCGTTGTTTATATCAACTTTGCCGTAAACATATACCTGTGTTGTGTCAAACTCAGGAAAAAGCTGAAATTTTGAGTGTTTTAACATAAAAAATGTTGCAAAGATTATGCCTCCTACTATCACAAAAAGCGAAAGGTATCTTCGTTTAAAAAGAAAATGAAGAATTTTGTCGTATATAAGGTTCATCTTCTCCCAAAATCTTTTTGAAAAGCTTCCTTCTTTTTCTATTTTTAGAAAATCTTTTGCATGAAGAGGCAGAAAATAAAAAGCCTCAAAAAGTGAAGAAAGAAGCAAAACGGTTATCATGATAGGTATGATTTTTATAAACATTCCCATCTGTCCCGTCATCATCAGCATTGGTAAAAATGCAAAAACGGTTGTCAAAGTTGCAGTCAGGACTGCCGGAAACATTTCACTTGCACCAATGATGACCGCTTTTTCTCTCTCCATACCTTCTTCAAGATGTCTGTATATGTTTTCGGCCACGACTATAGCCTCATCTACAAGCATACCAAGAGCTATGAGGGCTCCTAGAAGCGAGAGCATATTTAAACTGTCTCCCATAAGCTCTGTAGCTATAAGACCTATCATAAAACTCACAGGTATCCCCATAGCTACAACAAGTGCTATACCTCTATTTATAAATATCAGCATCGCTATAAAAACAAGTATAAGACCAAAAGCTATATTTGATATAACCGTGTTTAGCCTGTTTTTAACCCATATCGATGTGTCTGTATATATGCTATATGTAAGGTTTGGATGTTTTTTATGCTCTTTTTTCAATACTTCTCTTATCTGTTTTACAAGCGCAAGAGCATTTCCATCTTTTGTTTTTGTTACATTTAAAGATATGTTTCTTTTTCCGTTATAGTGTGAGAGTTCCTCTTCATCTCCAAATTCAAAAGAAACTTTTGCTATATCTTTTATCTTTACTTTTTTGCCGCCAACATCTATAACGGTGTTTTTTATATCATCCTCGTTTTTTCCACCGTTGTATGTGGATATGTAAAGATGGTTTGCTTTTTGCTTTATGGTCCCCACAGGGAAAATCGAACTTGTTTTTGATATAGCATTTGCAACCGCAAGAGGGTTTAGATTAAAAGCTCTTATCTTTTCGTAATCCAAAACTATATGCAGTTCTTTGTCGCTTTCGCCTCTTATTTGTATATCATCCAGGTTTTTAATGTTAGAAAGAATCGTTTTTAACTCTCTTGCTCTTTTTATAAGCTCCTCTTTTGAAACATCTCCTGCAAGTGCAACAAGCACAAGCGGAAAAACATGTATTTTTATCCTTGCTACCGGTTCGTTCATATCGGGAGGGAGATCTTTTTTCAGATTTGAAATAACATCTTTTACTTTTTGAAGAACAAGTATGTTATCACTACCTTCTCTTATCTCTGCATTTATACTGAAACTTCCGTTTTTTATCTGTGTTGTGATATCTTGAAGCTCACTGATGTTTTTTAAATCATCTTCAAGTGAATCAACTATCATCTTGTCAAGTATGTCGGCACTTGCACCTGCATACCCGCCGGTTATAGAGATTTTGTCAAGATTCATAGGTGGGAAAATCTCTTTTGGTATGTTTATATATGCAAATATGGACATAATTGTCAAAAATACCAAAAATATGTGGTTAAGCAAAGGTTTTTTTATCGAAAATTCTATAAATTTTTTAATCATATCCTACTCTTCATCAAACATGGTATCTTTTATCTGATTTTTAAATCTCATTTTTTCTATTTTGCCTTTTATAACGCTGTTTTCCTCTTTTAGTAGATCATATTCTGCTTTTAGTTTTGCTATGTTTCTACTTTTATAGTATATTTGCTGATGAATGTATATTTTTAAAAATGCAAGTGTTATTATAATTGATAAAA
>WFOM01000081.1 GCA_015488075.1 Helicobacteraceae bacterium
AACATCTACATCTCTTTTTTGGTTGGTTTTTTGTGCGATAGATTTTAGGGATGAGCTAAGCTTTTGATATATCTCTTTTGAAAATATTTCTCTAAAAGAGTATAAAAGTGACCTAATTCGTCTGATATTCACTCTAAATTGGTGCAAATCTTCCTCATTATCACTTTTGGCAAAATCAAAAGCATAATTTTTTGCAAGCATCAAGTAGTGATACAGCCAAATCCTAAGATAATCAGATATATTTATCTCTTTTTTCGGTTTAAATTTAAACTTTTTATGATTTTTTTCTATCTTTTTAAATATTTTATCTATATTGTTATACTTTTTTATGCTTACGGCTAAAAAAGCATTGGTATATCTTCTGTCACTGCTGACATCTTTTTTGACAATCTTTTGTAAGCTCTCAGGAAGAGTAAAGCTGTTTAACTTTTCGATACTGTCAAATTCAACCTCAAGATAAGCCAATTCCTTTAAACTGCCTCTAAAAATATCAAGCTCATATATGTCCCTGTCAAGCCCAAAAACATATCGTCTTTTTTTGATAACTCTTCCGATTCTCTTTTTTTTGAATTTTTTATATTTTTTTCTTGTTATCTCTTTTTCATACTCTTCTCTAACTTTGCCATCCCCTTTTTTTACGGTTAGTATATATTTGTCATTTACTCTTCTAACTCTTTTTGTTGATTTTGGAGAGTAGGAAAAATATATCTGCTCTATATCTTTTATGCTGCAACTACCTAGTCTTTTGATAAAATCAACAGCTTTTTTATATGACAACAGATATTTATTTTCTATTTCTAAGTGTTTCATAATCATAATTTTATCATAATGCTATAAATAATAAAAGGAAAAAAATGTTACCGATTGATCAATATATCGAAGATGTAAAAAACGAAAGATTTATAGAAGCTCACGAAGTACTTGAGATATCGTGGAAAGAGTTGAAAAAAACCGACAAAGATGAAGCAAACCTTCAAAAAGGACTTATCAACGGTACAACTGCCATAGCCCTAAAGTTGAAAGGCAAAGACAAAGGTGCATACATGGTGTGGGAAACATATCTAAAGTATAAACCTCTTATAAACAGTGTCAAGTCAGATCTTAGCGAAAAGTATAAAACCGCCGAAAAAATTTTGGAAGAAAAGTATGATAAATATATGAAGAGTTTGGAGATATAAGTAGCTTGATACTAATCACTAATCACGAGTTACGAATCACTAATTAAATATACTTCTTTATAGCGGCTTGTGCGGCTCTATCGGCTTCTTTTCTTTTTAGAGTTTCTCTTTTGTCATGTATGTTTTTACCTTTTGCAAGGGCTATTTGTACTTTTATGATGTTTTTATCATTTAGATAAATGCTAAGAGGTACTAAAGTCAAGCCTTCTCTTGAGACTTTTCCAAGAAGCTTGTCTATCTCTTTTCTGTGAAGTAAAAGTTTTCTGTCTCTTCTTTCATCGGGTCTGTAGTGGGGATTGGCAGTATCTAAGTGGGAGATATGAGCATTTAAAAGATATGCTTCACCTTTTATGATTTTGACAAAACTCTCTTTTAGGTTTACTCTGCCGAGTCTTATGGCTTTAACTTCACTTCCCTTCAGTGAGATACCGGCTTCATACTTTTCAAGTATTTCATAATCATGAAAAGCTTTTTTGTTTCTGGCTATTACTCTACCCAACTCTTTTTCTCCTAAAAAATGAACTCCCGCTACCGCTGAAAAGCCAACCATCTTTGGCATAATTTTTTAAAGATGGATACACTTTTGTAGCACTGCCAAAAAGGTCATTTAATTCATATATATCAAATTGCTCCAAAATATCACTGCTTTTTAAACTTTTAAGCTTATTTGCCAGCTTTATATTTTGGCTTGTAATTTTATCATAATTTTTCAACAAACTTTTTCTATACTCTTTGTAAACTTCTTTAGTTTCACACTTTATATCAGGAGTATAAATCTCCAAGCCCAAAGACTCTTCTTCAAACGGTACTACTT
>WFOM01000082.1 GCA_015488075.1 Helicobacteraceae bacterium
CTATAACAAAGCCTTAAAAAAAGCCAAAGAGAAAAAGAAGGATATTTTTGTTATCATAATAAAAAGCGGGTGTAAGTATTGTCACAAGATGATGGATGAGGTTTTAAGCGAAAGAGGGGTTGACAGATACCTCTCAAGAAACTTTGTAAAACTTATCCTTCACAGAGAAAAATCAGCTTATATACCTGATTTGTTGTTAAAAAGAAGATTTACTCCTGTTAGTTATGTTGTCGGTTACAAAGATGAAAGTATAAAACAGATGATAGTAGGTTATATGGAAGATGAACAGTTTTTATGGCAGTTTAAAGGAAATTGATGGAAGTTATAAAAGAGTTTATAAATTGCGAAGATGTTGAAAAAAGCAAAATTTTTGAAAGTCTTAAATGCTCCAAAGATGAAGCAAAAATCCTTCAAACCATAGCCAAAAGGTTTGTTGAGGGAAGAGAAGAAAACTATGTTATAGAGGTGCTTCAGGAGATATTTGGCAACCAAGAGTATAAATATCTTGACTTTTTGGCTGATGTAAAAACACTTTTGGAACTCGGATGGATACAGCACCAGAGTTTTAATCCCATAAAAGTTGCAGATGTTACTCCTTTGGAACTCTTAAATACAACCATATCGCCAACCCCATCATTTTTAAAACTGCTTCAAGAGGGAAGTTTTGAAGTGGAACTTCCGGATATAAAGCCTTACAGTGACCATCTTGAGTATCTTCAGGATCAGTTTTTCAGGATAGAGCTTTATCAGAAGATGAGTGCCATCAGACAAAATGTGCATGAACATTCACTCGGCATTGACAGACTTCACAACAAACTGAAACTTCTTGAAAAAAGGATAGATGAGAGAGTAAAAGAGACAAAAGAGGTTTTGGTTTTGGATAAATTTTTCAAACAAAAAAAACTAAACAACCAGGAACAGGTGATTTTCCTTGCACTTTTAAGAGAGGAGTATTCGGCAACAGATGCAAGTCTTAGAGAGATGAACAATCTTATAGACCTTATCTCTTTTGACGAGTATGAGAGGATAAAAAACAGAAGCCTGCTTGAAGAGGGAAGCAAACTGTTAAACGAGGGTATAATCGATTATGAAGAGATGTTAAACCCTTTTGGAGGTATAAGCAGAGCTTTTTATATAGTTGATGATGTTCTCCAAAGTATCATACACCCACAAAAAAACAAAAAAGTAAGAAGACTCAAACTAAATGCACTTATAGAAGAACAGGATATTTTTGAACTGGTTGAGCCGACTACATCTTTGGAGGATGTTGTGCTAAATCCTGAGACGGAAAAAACTTTGAAAAACCTCATGAAACAGGTGGACAAAGATGTTATAAACCGTCTTGCGAAATGGGGTATAAAAGATAAAAAAACAGGTATAGATGCAAGGATAATCTTTTACGGAGCTCCGGGGACAGGAAAAACCCTTACGGCATATTCGCTTGCAAAATCTCTGAAAAAACAGATACTCTCTTTTGACTGCTCAAAAATCCTTTCTATGTATGTGGGTGAGAGTGAAAAAAATGTCAGAAAAATTTTTGATACATATTACGACCTAAGCAGAAAAACAAAAACAGAGCCTATACTGCTTTTAAACGAAGCAGACCAGTTTCTAAGCCAAAGAAGCAGCGGTGTGGCCTCAAGTGCCGACCAGATGCACAACCAGATGCAAAACATATTTTTGGAACAGATTGAAAATTTCAAAGGTATGCTTATAGCTACAACAAATCTGCTTGAAAACATAGACAAGGCATTCTCAAGAAGGTTTAACTACAAGATAGAGTTTAAAAGGCCTGATTTTACACAAAGGATCCGACTTTGGGAGATGATGCTGCCAAAAGAAGCTGATTATGAAGATGGTTTTGATGTGGAAAAACTTGCCAAATATGACCTGACAGGCGGTCAAATCAATCTTGTTATAAAAAATACTGCCTATAAAGTGGCAGTTAGAGATGAGGCTGTTTTTTATATGAAAGATTTTGTAGAAGAGATAAAAAAAGAGAAAAATGCCGACTTTGACAGTGAAAAATCTATGGGATTTTTGAAAGACTGATACAAAAGTATATCAGTTTGGGCGATAAACCTTTATATTTTTAACATTTAGCAGGTCTTTTAGGTATTGTGCATGGAGCTGGCTCATAATACCTTTGTCGCAGTAAAGCAGATATGTTTTGTCTTTTGGCAGTTTTACAAACTCTTTTTTCAGTTTGTAAAAAGGGATGTTTAGTGTTTTTACATTAAGATTTACCGGCTCTTCTTTTCCTCTTATATCTATAACGATATCATCATCATTTAAGGTATGAACAATTTGTGTTGATGCCATTTCGTTTACATTTTGGATAATCTCGTCAACATATATACTTTTGGCATCTTCAACAGCTTTGTTTAAAACTTCGTAGTTGAACTGTTTGGCGATTTTTTCTATCCTTTTGTATGAGCCGTGAGTTACCGGATTTTGCGATATAACACCGCAGTATTCCGGCATACTCTCTGCAAAATGTTTTGTTCCTATTTTGTCTGCTATATATATAATCTCAGGTTTGTTCATCATAGCAAGAGGTCTAAGCACCAGTTTGTCAGTTGCCTGGTCTATAAGTGAGAGGTTTCTTAAAGTCTGGCTTGAAACCTGTGCCACACTCTCACCTGTTAAAAGTGCATCTATACCCATCTCATCTGCAATTTTTTCTGAAGCCTGAAGCATCAGTCTTTTTAACATAACACCCATATAGCTTGACGGTATAGAGTGAAAAATCTCTGTTACCACATCCTCAAAAGGGACTGTGACAAATTTTACTCTGTGTGAAGCACCAAACTTGTTCCAAAGATACAAAGCAACCTGTTTAACACCTATTTCATGTGCATTTCCGCCAAGGTTAAAAAACACAAAATGGGTTTTGACTCCCCTTTTTATACTCAGGTATGATGCTACGGTAGAGTCAAATCCGCCAGACATAAGAGAGAGTATATCGCCTTGTGTTCCTATGGGAAATCCGCCAAGGGCTTTGTATTTGGCTGTAATGATGTTAAGCTGGTTTTCTAAAAGTTCAAGCATAACTTTTATATCAGGGTTATGTAAATCAACCCCTTTTGCATTTGAATTTGCCTTAAGATGTCCTCCTACAACTCTTTCAAGCTCTACAGAGTTAAAATCATGACTTCCGGACCTTTTTGCTCTTACGACAAAAGTTTTGCCCTCAAGCTTTGGTGCGATAACCTCTGCCACTTTTTTCTTTATATCATCGAGTTTTCTCATATTGTCAAACTGGATTGCTTCAAGGAGTGTTTCTATTCCAGGTGTGTCAAGAAGTTTGTCTCTTACCTTGTCGGTATGTTGTGTTGGGGTCAAAACTTCTATTTTATCAGAAAATTTTTTTATATTTATATTTTTGTCTATTTTTTCAAGAAGTGTTTTTACATTGCTATAAAGCTGACCTATCATCTGCTTTTTTGCACTGCTTCCTTTGACCATAATCTCAGGAAAAAGTTTTATGATAAATTTTTGTGTATTTTGCACTAGTTTCCTTTTTTGGTAAAATTATATTTAAAGATTGTATACCGCTTTTTTCATAGCCGAAGTTATCTTTTTTAATTCATCTTCAGTTATGGTATAAGCTACTATAGAGTATAGCAGTCTGCCAAAAGGTCTAAGCCATACACCCTCTTTTACACAGCTATCTTGCAGTTTTTGGGCAAAAGTATCACTTTTTAACTCAACCACACCTATGGCACCGATACTTCTAACATCTTCTACAAGCGGATGCTCTTTTAAAACTTCCAAATCTTTTTTGAATGTTTTTTCTATATTTTTGACCCTTTCTTGCCATGGTGAAGACAAAAGCAGATCTATACTGGCATTTGCCACACTGCATGCAAGAGGATTTCCCATAAATGTAGGTCCGTGCATCAAAACACCTATATCGCTATTTGATATGGCATCACTTATATGTTTTGAAGTTAGCATTGCTGCAAGTGTCATTATACCGCCTGTTAACGATTTGCCTACTGTCATGATGTCGGGCTTTATGTTAGCATGATCACATCCCCACATAAGTCCGGTATGCCCAAACCCTGTTGCTATCTCATCTGCTATAAGCGGGATATCATAAAAACTGCATAGCTCTCTTGCAATTTTAAGATAAGATGGAGAGTGTATCTTCATCCCCCCAGCACCTTGAACTATAGGCTCAACTATAACTCCTGCTAATTCATCTTTGTGTTTTGTTATGGTTTCTTCTAGATCCTCTACATCGCAAAATATATTTTTGTTTAGATACTCTCCATAAAGCGAGTGCATAGAGTTTACAGGATCACATACCCCCATACATCCAAGTGTATCTCCATGATAGGAGTGGTTTAGTGCTATAAATTTATCTACATTTTTCCCTTTTGCTTTGTTGTAAAGTATAGCGGTTTTGAGTGCAACTTCAACACTTACACTACCGCTATCTGCCAAAAAAATACTCTCTAATCCCGTTAAGTCTGAAAGTTTTTTACAAAGCTCTACTGCCGGGCGGTGAGTTAGCCCTCCAAACATAATATGAGGCATAATGTCTGCTTGTTGTTTTAAAGCTTCAACCAAAACCGGGTGGTTGTATCCGTGTATGGCACTCCACCAAGAACTCATCCCGTCAACTAGTTTTGTGCCGTCTTCTAAAACTATGGTTTGTGCATAAGTCTCTTTTACAGGTAGTATCTTAGTTTTTGATGGAAGCGAGTTGTATGGATGCCAAGTGTGTTTTGAATCAAGTATAAGTGTATCTATCATAAACGAAATTATATCAAAATATATGTTATAATTTGAAGATGAAAAGAGAAACTTTAAAAGAACTTGGTAAGGGTTTAATATCTTTTGCAAATCTTATAGGTGGGTTGTCAATAGTAAATGGTTTATTTGGGTTAAACCATAATTTGCCTACCTATATAACTGTAGGATTGATTATATATTCTGTGCTTGTTCTTTATATGGCTGGTATAAAATTAATAGATAAAG
>WFOM01000083.1 GCA_015488075.1 Helicobacteraceae bacterium
TACTCACTACTCACTACTCACTACTCACTAACCTCAACCCTAAATCCTAAATCCTCAAACCTATTTTATAATCTTATATAATATCAAAAATAACTATTTAAAATAATTCTTTTCTTAAAACTTTTATTATCTTCACACTATAAAAAAAAATTAAAAAATTTTCCCTTTTTAAACTTAATTTTAACCTTCATTAGATAATATCATAGCAGTAAAAAGTATCCTTATGCGATTGCAAGGCAATTGTATAAGCTTACTTTTGACATTTTAGATGGTTTGTTAAAATTCAAAACTTGCCTTTTTGGCTAAAAGGAGAAAATAGATGCAATTAGGTTTCCTGGTTGATTTACATCTTTGTATGGGATGTAAAGGATGCGAAATCGCATGTAAAGTGGAAAATGAAGTTCCGCTTAGCACATGGAGGCTTCGTGTAAAATATGTTGATGTGGGAACATTCCCAAATACAAAAAGAACATTTACACCTCTTAGATGTAACCACTGTGCAAATGCTCCGTGTGAGAGAATTTGTCCGGTTTCTGCATTACACTATATAGAAAACGGTATAGTAAATATAGACAAAGAAAGATGTATAGGTTGTGCAGGTTGTGTTATGGCTTGTCCTTACGGAGCTATATATATAGATCCTGAAACTCAAACAGCAGACAAGTGTACATACTGTGCACACAGAATCGCTTCATCTTTGATGCCGGCTTGTGTTGTTGCATGTCCTGTTGAAGCAAATATATTTGGTGACTTGGATGATCCTACTTCAAATATATCCAAATATATCCAGAAAAATCAAAGCAATGTTCAGGTTAGAAAACCTGAAAAAGGAACTGATCCTCACCACTTCTATGTAAACGGTGGAAATGCCAACCTAAATCCACTCGCTTCAAGAAGAGAAGAAGGATACAACCTATTTAACAACATTACACATCTTCCACTAGGAGGGCATCACTAATGGTACACGAATCTTTAGCAGCTACAAATGCTGTAGTAACACTGGATGTAGCACTCCCTGATGTATTTTGGGGTTGGTTTGTTACAATGAATATGTGGGCAAAAAGTGTTGGAACAGGTTTAATCTTTATGCTGTTCTTATTGTTAAGAAAAAGACCAAACGAAGTTGATGACGGATTAAGAGCAAAACTAACGATAGTTTCATTTATATTTATGAATGTATTCTTGCTGTTTACTTTGGCTGACTTGCATCAACCGGCAAGATTTTTAAATATTTTCTTCCATCCGCATTGGACTTCTGCCATAACTGTAGGTGCATGGATGGCGACATTGTTTGTAGGTATAGAGTTTTTGATGATAATCTTTGCTTTGAAGAAAAATTCAGAAGCTTTTGACAAACTGTTGTTCTGGAACACTATACTTGCAATACCTGTAACACTTTATACTGCAGGTATCATGGCAGAATCAACTGCAAGAGAGTTATGGCAAATGCCTACAGAGTCTGCTCAAATGGTTCTTGCAGCTACTTTGACAGGTTCAGCAGCTATACTTCTTCTTGGTGGAAGCAAACTTTCAGAAGAAAGTCAAAACTTTTTTGGAAGTATCCTGGGTCTTAGTGCTTTAATGGCATTTATACTTTATATGTCAGAGTATATATTCGGTGGTATGAAATCAGAAGATGCAATGGTTATACTTGGATATATAAAAGGTCATGGAGAATACTCTACAATGTTCTGGGTAGGTCAATGGGTTGCATATATCATCCCTATGATACTTGTAGCATTTTACAGAGTCAGCAAATCTCCGGCAATATTAAGCCTTGCATCATTACTTGCAATCGCAGGTTTATGGGTAGTAAAACATGTATGGCTTGTTATACCACAATTATTACCACTTAGTTAGGAGAGTAGAGGATGTATAATCAAAGTAGAAGAACATTTTTAAAAGGTGCGGCATTTACTGTTGCAGGTGCTGCGATAGCAAAAGGTGTATTTGAGACTACGGCTGCAGCAGAGTCTGTTGAAAGCTCAAAATTCACAAACACACCAAAAGAGATAAACTTTTATCCGCCTGTTGAAGAGTGGGATCATTTCCAGGAACTTGACGGTGACGACTGGAAAAGAGGCGGTATAGACAGACACGGTGTAAAATCTGCTTCGAATCCTGACGGTATAGAAGTAAACGACTATATAATCGTTCCAACAGTTTGTTCAAACTGTGAAGCAGGTTGTGGTCTTACAGCATGGGTTAGAACAAATGATTATAAAAACGGTAAACTTACTGTTAAAAAATATATGGGTAACCCAATCCATACTGGAAGTAGAGGTAGAAACTGTGCCAAAGGTTATGCCGTAACTTCTCAAATGTATGATCCAGACAGAATCCCTTTCCCTATAAAAAGAGCTCCGGGTTCAAAAAGAGGTGAAGGTAAATGGGTTAGAGTAACATGGGATGAAGCTATGAAAGAAATCGGTAAGAAAATCCATGATACTCTTGCTAAAGGCGATGAATACTCTAAAAAACAGATCATTTATCATGTTGGTAGACCAAACGAAAACGGTTTTGGTCCAAGAGTTCCACAATCTATGGGAATTGACGGTTACGACTCTCATACAAACATCTGTTCTGCAGGTGCAAGAGAGGGAACTATACAGTGGGCAAACGATGACAGAAACTCACCTGACTGGGCAAATGCAAACTTGATTTTCTTGCAGTCATCGCATGCTGCAGATGCAGGGCACTACTTCCAACAATCAGCAGGATATATAGCTGATGCAAGAAGAAGAGGTGCAAAAATGGTCGTTATAGACCCTAGGCTTTCTAACTCAGCAGGTCTTGCTGACCTTTGGATACCTGCATGGCCTGGAACTGAAGCGGCACTTTATCTTTACCTTGTTAACAGAATAGTTCATGAAAAAGGTAAAAACGGAGAAGACCTGATCAACCACGGCTTTGTTAAAAACTGGGTTAACTGGGACAGACTAATGGCTAACAAAGGCTATCTTAAAAAGATGGTTGAGTATGGTTACATCTCTAAAATGCCAAAAGATGAAAGCTATGAGTCATTTGTAGAACTACTAAAAGAACTTTATGCTCCATACACAAAAGAGTATGTTGTAAAAGAGTGTAGACTTGAAGGTATGGAAGATAAACTTGATGAACTTTGGGATATGTTCATAGATGCAGGTGACAGAATAGCAACTTATCTATGGAGAGCCGGACCGATAGGCCACAGAGGTGGATGGATGAACACAAGAGCAGGTTTCTTGCCACTTGCACTTAGAGGTGCTCTAAGAGGTGATGTTGGAGGAACAACTTTCCACCACTGGCATGAGATCTCTGTTGCAGGTAAAGGTGACAAAGCTACCGTTGCAGGTGTTCACCCTGAAAAAACCGATGCATGGAACGAATACTGCTGGCCACCTGAATACCCTATATCAACTTATGAGTTAGGTTTTATGCTTCCACAAATCCTAATGGATGACGAGTGGAGAGAAAAATGGGAGAAAAAAGGGCTTAAAATACCTAAATCTCTTGCCGTATGGGTTCCAAGAATGCACAACCCTCTATGGATAAACCCGGATGGTTTTAGATGGATAGAAGCTCTAAAAAGAGAAGACAAATTTGAACTTACTTTCAACCTTTCTCCAACATGGAGTGAAACAAACTGGTATTGTGACTATGTATTGCCTGTTGGACTTGCAGGTGAGAGAAACGACCAACAATCAACTCCATCTAAACCTGAACAAAGAATAGAGTTCAGACAAGCTGTTCTTAGAGTTGCAGCTGAGAAAATGGGATGGAAGCCAAAAAGAGTTGAAAGAGCTACACTTGAAGCTCATATGAAATTTGGTCTTGGTGAAGTTTGGGAAGAAAGTGAATTCTGGCCAAACCTTATGGTAGAGTATGTTGACCCTGACGGAAGTTTGGGTATAAGAAAATACTGGGCAAGTAAAAAAGACCCAAGCAGAGCCGTTAGTGTTCCAGAGTATTTTGATGCGGCACTAAGCCTTATACCAAAACTTAACGAAACAGCAAAAAAACTTTATCCAAATGAAGAGTATCCTGTATATGCATACATAAGAGACCATGGTGCATGGACAGAAAAAACAAATGTTTACAAACCTCAAGAAGAAGAGCTTGAGTTTGACGGAACATACTACCATGCTCACGGACACAAATACCACAAATCTGAAGTAAGAAAAGATGCATTTGGTGCTCTTTGGGTAAAAGACGGTGAGCTTGAAAAATCTATAGGTGTTGAGATAGATGGAAAACTGTATCAAGGTTTCCATACATTAAGCAAAAAACTTGAATTCTTCTCAGAATGGCTTGCTGAAGAGTGGAAATGGCCTGAGTATGCAGTTCCTGTATATCCAAGAAATGAGCAAGAGCATGAAAAAATGATACACTTGGTATCACAAGTTCACCATACTCATATGAAAAAAGAAAATGAGTTTGCTCTAAACACTATATACAGATTGCCATACAACATCCATACAAGAAGTGTTAACTCTAAACACCTTATGGAGATTTCACAAAACCACAACCCTGTATGGATTTATACCGAAGATGCTAAAAGACTAGGTATAAAAAGAGGCGATGCTATAAAAGTTAGAATCGTTGATACACTAACAGGTATAGAAAGCGGTTACTTTATAGCTATGGCAGTTCCGACTGAAGCTACAAGACCTGGTGTTCTTGCTTGTTCACACCACGCAGGTAGATGGAAACTTAAAAACTATGTTGATATACCTGGATTTGATCACAAACTTGGTGTTATGGGTGTAGGTGCTCCACTTTATGAGATGACAAATGACGGTAAAGTGGGAACAATGAAACCAAAAGAAGGTATAGAAAAAAGATATGCCGGTAAAAATCTATGGCAGTTTAAAGAATACAACAAAGACCTTGACAACATTTGGTGGGACGGTCTAAGCGGTTCTTGGCAAAATGCCGTAGCTCCTGTTCACCCGGATCCGATAGCAGGTAACCATGC
The DNA here is from genome assembly GCA_015488075.1 of Helicobacteraceae bacterium. GTDB lineage: Bacteria > Campylobacterota > Campylobacteria > Campylobacterales > Sulfurimonadaceae > S012-15. The sequence continues at coordinate 4,958 of WFOM01000083.1, forward strand.
ATGGCATCAAAAAGTTATAATCGAAAAAGCAGGTGCAAACGAAAAAATAGGTGATATCTATGTAAACTATGAAAACAACTACAAAGTTTACAAAGCTTGGAGAGACAAACTTACAAGACCTCTTGAGCCAGGTGATAAATGGAGAAGACCATATCACATAAAAAGGCCTGTAAAACCAAGTCAAAAAGCTTACAAAGTTGAAATAAAAGATGCCTAAATCTTAATATTAAAGCCCTTGTAAGCTGGGCTTTAATATACTTCCAGTTATAAAAAACTTCCAAAAGGTTAATCCTAAAATGAATGAAAATTTAAAACAGCATCAACTTTCAAGAATAAATCTTTATGCACTAATCTCTAGACTTATAATGCAAGAGGTGGATGAAGGGTTATTAAAATCGATAGAAGAGGATGAAAATATACTTGCTTTTTTCCCTACATACGAAAAATGGGAGAAAAGAAAAAAATTTTCAAGAAAAGATTTGATAGAACAACAACTCAATGTTGATTTTGCTAACCTTTTTTTGCTACACCTTATACCTTATGCATCATTTTACAAAAGAGAAGACCAGATGATGGAAACAGGTGGTGACAATCCTGTTATGCAGTTTTTTAACGAATATGACTATAGGGTTGAACTAGACAAAGCAAGAGCCATGAGTGCAGATCATCTTGGAATAGAGCTTGAGTTTATGTTCAAGCTGTGTGAAGCTGAAATGAATGCACTGCAAGAGGGTGATGTTGAAGCTTCAAGTGAAATAGCAAAAGTTGAGTATGACTTCATGAGAAACCATGTGGTTGACTGGGCTCCTCTTTATCTTATAAATGTTAAAAGCGAAGCTGGAACCGCATTTTATTTTGATCTGGCTGATTTGGCACTCGAATTTATCTTGAGTGATTTTGAGTATCTGAGTGAATTAAAAAAGAACGGGTTTAAATACGAAGAATGAGCTTGCTTACTTTTGATGTATCAAAATGTGTTCATACATCCAACAAATTTGCCATATGCGACAAATGTGTAGAGGCATGTCCTGTTAAGACCATAAAGATAGATGAGCACAGACTCTCTTTCACTCCAAGTGAATGTGTTGGGTGTGGAGGATGCAATGCTATATGCCCTACTTCATCATTTAAGATTTCAAACTTTAATTCTATAAACTACATATTTAAATTTTTGGAAGAAGATGAAGAGATATTTAGTTGTAATGATGAAGATTTTCCATGTATTGCCGCTCTTAGTGCTGAAGAACTTTTGAGCGTAGTTTTGATAACTCAAAAAAACATCTCTCTTGATATCGCACCGTGTGCCAACTGCCCTATAGCAGATACAAATCTTGAGATTATAAAACAAAGGGCAGATGAAGTAAACTTTCTTCTTGAAGCTTTAGAACAAGAATGCAGAGTCAGCACAGAAGAGCTAAACTATGACAAAAACAAAAATGAAAAAAGTCTAAGCAGAAGAGAACTTCTTTCAAAAGAGGGTCTTAAAAAAGCTGTAAAAATAAAAAAAGAGTTTGAAGCGGAAGTTGAAGCAGGTGACAATACGGAAAAAACACATACCGCCTCAAATGAAGACATAGCAAAAATAAAACAAAAACAGATACCTCAAAAAAGAAGTCTTCTTCTAATGGCTATGAAAAAAGCAA
>WFOM01000084.1 GCA_015488075.1 Helicobacteraceae bacterium
TAAGAGAATTTGTTCCATACAGGATTATCCCGATATAAATTCCTATAATTATAACAAAAGAAGAAAGGATTGCAAAAGTTTTTAAAGAAAGCCCCAGATATTTTTCAAAAATATCCGGAGAATTGTGGGATTGGACAGTGCTGGATAGCTCTTCTTTGATGTTTTGCATTATTTTTTAAACAAAACAGGTCCCAGATACTCACCGTAAAATATCTCTCGTTCTATCTCCAGGAGTCTGTTGTATTTTGCTGTTCTCTCACCTCTTGCAGTTGAGCCTGTTTTTATCTCGCCACAGTTTAGAGCAACAGCAAAATCGGCTATAAATGCATCTTCGCTTTCACCGCTTCTGTGACTCATAACACATTTGTATCCGTTTCTCTGGGCAAGTCTGACTGTTTGCATGGTTTCACTGACTGAGCCTATCTGGTTTGGTTTTATAAGGATTGCATTTGCAACACCTTTGTTTATACCTTCATTTAGTATGGAAGCGTTTGTAACAAACAGGTCATCTCCTACAAGTTGAATTTTGTCTCCCAATCTGTCGGTAAGGAGTTTAAAACCGTCCCAGTCATCTTCTGCAAGTCCGTCTTCTATCGAAACTATAGGGTATTTTGCACAAAGTTTTTCATAATACTCTACCATCTCTTCGCTTGAAAGAGTTCTGTTTTCACTCTCAAGTCTATAGCCTTTTTTGTAGTCACCGTCAACCACAAGTTCGCTTGATGCCACATCAAGAGCTATAGATATATCTTTTCCTGGAGTATATCCTGCTTTTTCTATAGCTTTTATTATAACTTCTATAGGCTCTTCGTTTGAGCTTAAATCAGGTGCAAAACCACCTTCATCGCCTAGTGCTGTGTTGTGGTTTGATTCTTTTAGTATTTTTTTAAGGTTATGATAAACCTCGGCACTTGCTCTTAGGGCTTCTGCAAAATTTTCAAACCCCAAAGGCATTATCATATACTCTTGAAAATCAACACTATTGTCTGCATGGCTTCCGCCGTTTATGATGTTTAACATAGGTGTAGGCATAACCATGGAGTTTGCACCGCCAAGATATCTGTAAAGCGGCATTTTAAGAGAGTTAGCAGCTGCTCTTGCAGTAGCCATGGAAACACCCAAAACAGCATTTGCCCCGAGTTTGGAATAGTTGTCTGTTCCGTCAAGCTCTTTCATGGTAGCATCAACTACTGCCTGGTTAAACGGGCTTAAGCCTATAAGTGCATGCGCTATATCTTCATTTACATGCCCTACAGCTTTTAAAACACCTTTGCCCATATATCTGCTACCGCCGTCTCTTAGTTCAAGTGCTTCTCTTTTTCCTGTGCTGGCACCGCTTGGGACTATGGCTTCACCTACACTTCCGTCACTTAGTTCAACCCTTGCTTTTACAGTAGGATTTCCTCTGCTGTCCATCACTTCCAAAGCTGTTACATTCTCTATAAATATGCTCATTTTGGTCATCCTTTTTTATTTAATTTGAATTATTTCAGAAAAAATTCCGAATTTGTGTTAAACCGGTTAAAACCTGTAATATTTTATATCTTTATACCTGAAAAAACAAAAGCTATTGGTTGTCTGCTTCGCTTATCTCATCCTGGCTCATAACCATTATGTCGCTCATACCCATAGCTACTTTTATCTTCTCTTCTATCTCTTTTGCCAGTTCTTTGTCCTCTTTTAGTTTTGCTTTAGCGTTTTCTCTGCCCTGACCGAGTTTTGTAGCTTCGTAGCTAAACCATGCGCCGCTTTTGTCTATAATGTCAAGTTTGACACCATAGTCAACAAGTTCACCCTCTTTGGATATCCCTTCTCCAAACATTATGTCAAATTCAGCCTGTCTAAAAGGTGGTGCGACTTTGTTTTTTATAACTTTTGCTCTTACTCTGTTACCTATTTGGTCTTCACCCTGTTTTAGTGTTGCAATCTTTCTTACATCAATCCTTACCGATGCATAAAATTTAAGTGCATTTCCACCTGTTGTTGTTTCAGGGCTTCCGTATCCCATCTGACCTATCTTCATTCTGATTTGGTTTATGAAGATTACGGTGCAGTTCATTTTGCTAAGCACTCCGGTAAGCTTTCTTAGAGCTTTTGACATAAGTCTTGCCTGAACACCTACATTTTGATCGGTCATCTCTCCGTCTATTTCACTTTTTGGTGTAAGTGCCGCAACAGAGTCAACTATGATCAAATCAACAGCACCGCTTCTTGCGAGTGTCTCAACTATGTCAAGTGCCTGCTCACCGTAATCCGGTTGTGATACAAGAAGATTGTCTATATCTACACCGAGATTTTTTGCATAATACACATCAAGAGCATGCTCTGCATCTATAAATGCACACACTCCGCCTTTTTTTTGTGCTTCGGCGGTTATTTGAAGTGCGAGTGTGGTTTTACCCGAACTCTCAGGTCCGTAAATCTCTACAATCCTGCCCTCAGGTATACCTCCTATACCAAGTGCGAGATCAAGTCCCAAAGAGCCGGTGCTTATAGACTCAATTGGGGTTATCTCTTTGTCCCCAAGTCTCATCAAAGCACCTTTTCCAAAAGCCTTATCGATTTGCTTTATAGCAAGGTCAAGAGATTTTTTCTTGTCTTTGTCCAAATTTTCCATATTTTCTTCACTTTTTTAGAGCTATTTTATCAAAAAAGCATTTTTTTATAAAAAATTATGACATATTGTCATAATTAATGGTGATATTTTATCTTTTTTTAGTTAAAATTTAAAGAAAAAACAAAAGGTTTTAGTTGGCAGAGATTACCATAGCTCACTCTCCGGATGCAGATGATATTTTTATGTATTATGCCATCAAATTTGGATGGATAAGCACTAACGGCACAAAGTTTACAAACACTGCCGATGATATTGAAACTCTAAATCAGGCATCGCTTCAAAACAGATATGAAATATGTGCCATCAGTTTTGGTGTGTATCCTTTTATAAAAGATGAGTATGCATTGCTTAATACTGCTGTAAGCTTTGGTAACGGTTACGGTCCCAAACTTATCAGAAAAAAAGGAAAAAAACTTAAAAAAAATTTCAAAGTTGCCCTAAGCGGAAAACATACCACAAATGCCATGATATTTAGGTTATACTACCCTGATGCGAAGATAGTATATATGAATTTTTTGGATATTGAAGATGCGGTTTTAAAA
>WFOM01000085.1 GCA_015488075.1 Helicobacteraceae bacterium
ATATGATGTTGATTTTGATGATGAGTCATATATACTCAAAGAAAAAGACAAACTTATAGTAGGAAACAAAGAGATAAAATTTGAGTAATGAGTTAGATGCTTTTTTGGAGTATATAACAATAACCAAAGCCCTCGGCAAAAAAACTGTAGAATCGTATATAAGCGATTTGACAAAGATAGAACAATCTTTGCAAAAGCCTCTTGTAAACACAACCACTGATGAGATTTTAAACTACCTGCTAAAGTATGAAAACAAAAGAACATACAACAGAAAACTCTCAAGCATCAACAGCTTTTTTGAGTTTTGTTACAAAGAAGAGTTTGTAGATGAAAGATACAAGATAAAGTCAGCCAAAATTCCAAAAAATCTGCCAAAATTTTTAAGTTTTGAAGAGATAAAAAAATCTTTGTCATATATAAAAAGAGATGACTGGATAGGAAAAAGAGACTATGCTTTTATACTGTTTTTATATGCAAGCGGGGCAAGAGTTTCAGAAGCTTTGGAGTTAAAAAGGGAAGACATAAGCGATAACTGGCTTAAGATAAGATTTGCAAAGGGTGAAAAAGAAAGGATTGTTCCTTTGGCAGATATTGCAGTAAAAGCTGTTGATGAGTATATTGATGTAAGAGATTTTGAATGTGAATATGTTTGGTGCAACTATCAGAAAAAAAAGTTAAGCAGGATAAGCGCATTTAAAATTACCAAAAAATATCTTGGTATCTCACCCCATGTTCTAAGGCATTCGTATGCTACTTCACTCATAAGCGGAGGTGCTGATTTGAGGGTTGTTCAGGAATTGCTCGGGCATTCTTCACTTCTTACAACCCAAATCTACACCCATATCCAAAAACAGGAACTAAAAGATACTATAGAGGCATATCATCCTTTGAAAAATCAGCACTGATTCTTTTTAAAAGGTATATACAACGGACAAAATCCTACCATAGCAGTTAAACACAAAACTCCGCCTACTATGATAAGAATTTTGTTTGCGGCTATAGCTCCCACCATTATAAGTGCTATACCGATTATGGCTCTAAAGAGTCTTTCAAGTTCATTTACATTTTGACACATAACAACTCCTTATAAAAGTTTCGAAGTTATTATATTACAATTAATTATAAAAATCAAGAAATATTTTCAAGTTTTTCTTCAAGTTCCAAAAGTTCATCAACTTTTTGTTCATATATCTCTTCTAGTTTTTTTAACTCTTCTGAGAGTTTAACGATACCTATCTCTTCATAACAGTTTGGATCACTCAGGCATCTGTTTTTTTCTTCTATTTTCGCTTCAAGTTCGTCTATCTCTTTTGGGAGTCTTTCAAGTGCAAGTTTTTCTTTGTATGAGAGTTTTTGGTTGTGTTTTTTAGGTTTTTCTTTTGGTTTTTCCTCTTTTATTTCACATGATTTTTGTATATCTTCTATCTCTTTGTGTTCTTTTTCCAGTTCAAGGTATTCGCTGTATTGGCAGTGCATCTCTTCAATCTTTCCATTGCCGTCAAATACAAACAATTTGTCGGAAATTTTGTCTACAAAATATCTGTCATGACTTACGAGTATAACGGCACCTCCAAAATTTAGTAGTTTTTCTTCAAGTATATTTATAGTCGGTATATCGAGGTCATTTGTAGGTTCATCAAGTATCAAAACATCTACTTTTTTTGTAAAAAGCAGTGCAAGTGCAACTCTGTTTTTTTCACCTCCGCTTAATACACCTATCTTTTTATCCAAAAACTCTTTTGGAAACAAAAATTGTTTGAGGTATCCGTAAACATGCATGTTTTTACCCTGGACATCAACTCTGTCACCGCCGTTTGGGCAAAATGTTTCTATAAGGTTTTTGTCATCATCAAGCATCTCTCTGTGCTGGTCAAAATAGCCTATGGAAAAATCCCCTTTTTTGATTTTTCCGTCTGTAGGTTCAATCCTGCCAAGTAAAACTTTCAAAAGAGTTGACTTTCCGCTGCCGTTTGGTCCTACTATGGCAATTTTGTCTTTTTGAAGTATTCTTGTTGAAAACTCTTTTATAAGTTCTTTGTTTCCCAGTTTGACATAAAGATCTTCTATCTCAAAAAGCATTTTTTGTTTGTTTATGCTTTTGTCACGGTTGAAATGTTTTTTTTCTCTTTGAAGTTCAAGTGTTATTTTTCTGATTTTTGACGGATTTTTTTTCGCTTCTTCGCGAAGTTTCATAAGCCTCTCTTTTCTGCCTTCATTTCTTTTAAGCCTTGCTTTTACACCTCTTGCAAACCATTCATTTTCGGCTCTGAGCAATCTTAGAAGATTTTCATGCTGTTTTTGCATGACACGAAGAAGCTCTTCTTTTTGTTTTAAGTAACTGCTGTAACCTCCTGCAAAGTTTCTGAGTTTGCATTCATCTACTTCAACACTTCTTGTTGCTATCTTGTCTATAAAATATCTGTCGTGGGATATAAAGATAAGAGTAAATCTTTCTTTTAAAAGCAAATCTTCGAGAAATTCAACCATATACACATCAAGATGGTTAGTTGGCTCATCAAGCAAAAGCAAATCCGGCTTTTGAAGGAGTATGGATGCAAGTGCGACCCTTCTTTGCTCACCACCGCTTAAAAGCTCCACTGGTTTGTTTTCATACTCTTTTAGTTTAAAATTTACAAGTACCCTTTCTATTTTGTCATCAAGGTTCCATGCATTATGGTGCTCTATATAGTTTGAAAGCATTTCATGCTCTCTTAAAAGTGCCTTGTTGTCAAATTCTTCGGCAAGTTTAAGACTTAACTCTTCATATCTTTTTTTTGCTTTGTTTAGTTCGACCAGAGACTCTTCTATGGCTTCTTTGACACTTATTCCGTTTCTGAAAGTCGGTTTTTGGGAGAGCATTTTTATTTCCAAATCATTTTGGGCAACTCTTTTGCCCTCATCAAACTCCAAAACACCGGCTATTATCTTTAAAAGAGTTGACTTTCCGCTGCCGTTTTTACCGAGTATGCAGACTCTTTCACCTTCATTTATAAAGAAGTCTACTTCACATAAAATCTTCTGGGCTTCATAATTTTTAGATACTTTTAGTATATCTA
>WFOM01000086.1 GCA_015488075.1 Helicobacteraceae bacterium
GGAACACATGTCAAAAACACTGCTGAAATAGGAAGCTTTATCATAACAAAAGAAAGCGGTGTCAGTGCAGGTGTTAGAAGAATAGAAGCAGTCTGTGGATATGCGGCTTACAAATATTTTGCAAATCAAAGAGATTTGCTTGAAAATGCAAAAACTTTGGTTAAAAATAACGACCTCACAGCCGGTATAAACAGACTGAAAAAACATATAGAGGAACTAAAAAAAGAGCTTAAAGAAGCACAAAAATCAGCCTCGGTAAGCTTAAACGAAGAGGATATAAACGGTATAAAAGTTATAGTTGACAGACTTGATGCCGGCGATATAAAAGAGAAAGTTGACGAGCTTAAAAACAAATACGACAAAGTTGCCGTAATGTTATTTCAAGAAAAAAGCGGTAAAGTTCTAATAGCAAGCGGTGTTAAAGATGCCCCTGTTAGTGCAGGTGAATGGATAAAAAATATAGCTCCAATTGTCGGCGGTGGAGGCGGTGGAAGAGCCGATTTTGCACAAGCCGGCGGAAAAGATGCATCCAAAATAGATGAAGCAATAAAAAAAGCAAAAGAGTTTGTATTAAGAAGTATTGATGGTTAAGGCTTGAGGAGTAGAGACTTTAGTCTCGTTATAGAAAAGATGATTTCAAACCTAAAAGGCGCAATGGCGCCTGAGCCCTCCATTCGGATAACGGATAACAGATAACGGAAAATAGTGGGGATTGAGATTTGAGGATTGAGAAATAAAAGCCGCAATGGCGGCGTGGGCACTCCGCCGAGGAGAACCCAGTGTTAACGTAGGCTTAGGAATCACTTCCTAAGCCGTATAAAATATAATAAAAAAGGAGTCAAAACAATGCAAGATTTTTTTATGAACTACAGAGCCGAGATAATTTTTATACATGTTATATCTGCAGTTGTTTGGGTTGGCGGTATGATAGGCATGAGATTTGCCGCACATTACGGATTTGCCGGGATAAACTCACCCAAAGAAAAGCTTGAGAGAACAGCGGTTGCACTTAAAAGACTTTTTTATATGGTTTTGCCGTTTGTTTTGCTTTTGGCACTTACCGGAGCCGTCATAACTATAGGATACGGTATAAAACATACTGAGTTTCACTATATGACACATATAAAAGAAGGTATCTGGACTGTAATGTTTATAAATCTTATAGCGATGATCATAAGAAGAAACAAAGCCGAAAAAGCATTAAAAAACGGTGATGTGGAACTTGCCAAAAAACAACTGGGACTTATAGGAAAAGCTATGGTGCCTGTAAATATATTCCTTGGTATAACAGAGATTGTAGTAGGTGTGGCTTTAAGAGTAAATCTATGATAAGACTTGCATCATCTTCATCTACCAGAGCAAAGCTTCTAAACGAAACCGGAATAAAGTTTGTTCAGGAAAGCATAGAGTTTGATGAGGAAAACATAAAAGCTTCAAATCCAAAAAATTTTGTATATCTTGCAACTATGGGGAAATATGAAGCAAATTTCAAACATTTCGGGATAGATGACTACCCGCTTTTGGTAGCTGACACGGTTGTAACTTCAAACGGAAAAATCCTTAGAAAAGCAAAAACAAAAGAGGAAGCAGAAGATATACTTTTAACCCAAAGCGGCAGTAAAACATCCATCATTACCTGCATGATCTTTCACTCAAAAACAAAAAAAATCATAGACATATCTTCAACAGTGTATTTTTTTGACAACTTTGACAAAGAAGACCTTAAAAACTATCTTGACAGCGGCGAGTGGAGAGGAAAAGCCGGTGCATGTATGGTTGAAGGTTTTTGTAAAAGATATATAAAAAATGTCAAAGGTTTTGAATCTACTGCCATGGGGCTAAATACAAATATACTCAAAGCTTTTCTTTAATTTACCTAAAAGTGATACTATTTTGATATGAAACAATTTGTATTATTTATTGTTCCTTTATCACATTGGAGAGTCTTAAATTGAAAAACGGCTTTTTGGCAAGAATAGTAATATACTCTTTTTTGGTTTTTTTGGGTGTAAGCGGATATCTGTATTTTAAATATATAGACTTCAAAGACTCTACACTTTATGATCTGAAACTTTCCAAAGAATCATCATCAATAAAAACAGAAATCTCAAAAACGATCAACAAATACAAAAACTATATCAAAGTATTTCTGAATTCTGTAAAAAACAACAAAATTTTACTTGATGAAAACAAAACCATAAACCAAAATGTCGCAAATACTTTAAAAAACAGTTTCAAAGATATTATAAATCCGAAATATGTAAAGATATCTTTATATGATTCCAACTTCAGCCCACTCATACAAGAGGACGATATACCTGTATTTTTACATACATTTGATGTCTCAAAC
>WFOM01000087.1 GCA_015488075.1 Helicobacteraceae bacterium
GGCAGATGAAGATAAGCTATAGATAGATTAAAAGGCAAAACATATATCAAAAAACCGTCTGTAAACACTCCTATGGATGATGCGGAACCTATGGTAAGGGCTATAAAAACCGCAAGTAAAAACGACTGTATATCATTTGGCAAATCTGAAGAAAACAGATACAAAACCGCAAATAAACAACTCGTTATAAACACACTTATAAAATACTGTTTTTTGAATTTTGGTGCATAGTGGCAAAAACTTGTGTCATACTCTACATTTTTAAACTTTTTAAGAAGAAAAAATCTGTGAACAAAAGTAACCGGAAGCAAAGCCAAAACAGAAACGGTAACATAGTTTAGTTTGCCAAAATTCTTGTATATTGCAAATATAACTATAACAACTGCAATCTGACCCAGTATGGCAGCTATACTGTTAGAAAAAAGCTTTTTTATAAGGTGACATTCTGTTATATTACATTCTGTTTTTGATTTCATAGAAAAATTTTATCATAATTTCTATAAATCTGATATAATTAAGATATGGATTATAAAAAAATAGCAACAGAAGCGATAAAAACAGAAGCCGAATCTCTTTTATACAGTCTTGATTTTATAGATGAGTGTTTTGAAAAGGCAGTCCAAACGGTTTTAAAAACAAAAGGTAAACTTATAGTTACAGGTGTTGGAAAAAGCGGACTAATAGGTGCCAAAATAGCCGCAACTTTAGCATCAACGGGAACTCCAAGCTTTTTCTTGCATCCTACTGAGGCACTTCATGGTGATCTTGGCATGATAGGAAAAGATGATGCGGTTTTGGCTATAAGCTACAGCGGTGAGAGTGAAGAGCTAAGCAATATACTTCCTCATATAAAAAGATTTGACATACCGCTTATAGGTATGAGTAAAGATAAATCATCCACACTTGGCAGATACAGCGATGTTCATATACCTATCATTATTAAACAAGAAGCATGTCCGCTAAATGTTGCACCGACCAGTTCTACAACACTCACTTTGGCTCTTGGCGATGCACTTGCGATATGTCTGATGAGAGCCAGAGATTTTAAAAAAGACGACTTCGCATCTTTGCATCCCGGCGGAAGTCTTGGCAAAAAACTGTTTGTTAAGGTAAAAGACTTGGCAAGATACGAAAATCTTCCGATAGTTTCAGAAGATACGAAGATAAAAGATGCCATAGTGGTAATGAGTGAAGGGAGGCTAGGGACTGTTTTGATAGCAGATGAGAAAAACAGGCTAAAAGCACTTCTTAGTGACGGGGATATAAGAAGAGCATTGTTAAGAGAGGATTTTTCTTTGGATGATTTGGCTTTAAAATATGCTACAAAAGAACCTTTTTACATAGACAACGATGATATACTCGCAAGTGATGCACTTGTCATGATAGAAGAGCGAAAGATACAGCTTTTGGTCCTTACAGACAAAAACAAGTATATAAAAGGGGTGCTTCATCTTCATACCCTCATAGAAAAAGGGATATCTTGAGATTAAACAAATTTATAGCCCACTACAGCACTTTTTCAAGAAGAGAAGCGGACAAAGCGATACAAAACGGATATGTAAAAGTCAACGACGAAGTTGAAACAAATCCTGCAAGAGATGTAGATGAAGAAAGAGACAGAGTTTACATAAGCGGTAAAAAAGTAAGCCCGAAAAACAAATACACAGTTATAGTTTACAACAAACCAAAAGGTGAACTGGTTACAAAAAAAGATGACAAAGGAAGAAAAACCATATATGACTCTCTTCCGAAAAAATTTGCACATTTCAAACCTGTGGGAAGACTTGATTTTGCAAGTGAAGGGCTTTTGCTTTTAACCGACAGCTCATATGTGGCTACTGCTTTGATGAATTCAGATTTACAAAGAATTTATAAACTAAAGATAAAAGGTGACATCACTCCAGAAATTGAAGAAGCGATGTTGGAAGGTTTGGAGATAAAAAACTCCAAAAAAGGAGCTCACAAAAAAACAGAGATAACTTCCATGAGTATAAAACCGTTTTTGGCTTATCAGATTATAAAAAACTCCAAAAGCTACTCGACTCTCAAAGTTGCCATAAGTGAGGGTCAAAACAGAGAACTAAGACGGTTTTTTGGGTATTTTGACAGAGAGGTTATGGATCTTAAAAGACTTGAATTTGCAGAGATAAAGCTAAATGCCCTGCCTGTCGGCAAAACAAGATATCTTACAAAAAAAGAGTATAATGCTTTACATACTTTTTTAAAGAGCTTAAGATGAGCAAGATAGACAAAATAAAAGAAGAGATCGGCTGGCTAAAAGTTGCATTTGGTTTGTTAACGGCTATCTTGGTTTCACTTGTGGGTTTTATTGCAACATCTTACAAAACAACTGAATCATACCTAATCGTTTTAGCTTTAATTACTGCTGTAATCATATCATTTGCTATAATTATAGTAAATAAAAAAGCTTTTAAAAAGATCGATGAATTGGAGGAGTTATAAATGGAATGGGCGGTTATATCTTCTTTTGCAATTTTAATAGGAACTTTTGCTTATATAATTTATGATATGAATTTGCATTTTTCAAAAAAACAATTAAAGGATAAAACTTGAAAAAACTGACTTTTCCTACAAGCCACAAAACACAACTTATGGATATAAGCAAAGAGGTAAAAGAAGAGGTTATAAGATCCGGTGTAAAAGACGGTGTGTGTGTAGTGTTCACCCCTCATACAACCGCCAGTGTGTTTATGTTTGAAAACCAGGACCCTTCACTAAGAAGAGATCTTCTAAATGCACTAAACAGAGTTGCACCAAGCGATGTGGAATACCTTCACAAAGGTCAAAATGCTGCAGCACACTTAAAAAGTTCAAGGATGGGCAACTCCGTATCGATTCCCATAGAAAATGCAAAGCTTTTGCTTGGAAAATGGCAGGGTATATTTTTTGGCGAATTTGACGGGCCAAGACAGGAAAGAGTCGTATATATAAAAGTAATAGCCGGGTAATGGAACTGACAAAAAGTTTCAGACCTAAAAATTTTGATGAGTTTGTAGGTCAAAAAGAGCTTTTATCAGATGATGGCATACTAAGAAAGCTTGTAGCCTCAAACAACTTCAAGCACTCTTTGTTTTATGGTCCTGCAGGTGTAGGCAAAACCTCTCTTGCAAGGGTTATAGCAAATGAACTTGGATATGACTTTTATGAATTTAATGCAACATCACTGAAGATAGACGAACTTAGAAAAGTATTTAACTCATACAAAAACTCACTTGTAAAACCGCTTATATTTATAGATGAGATTCACCGCCTTTTAAAAAACCAGCAAGAGGTGCTTTTGCCCGTTATGGAAGAAAACACGGCACTCATCCTTGGTGCTTCGACACAAAATCCATACTACACCCTTACATCTGCCATACGATCAAGAAGCCTGCTTTTTGAACTAAAACCGATACCAAAAGATGAGTTAAAAAAATTACTGCAAAAAGTCAAAAATAAATACAACTTTGAGATAGAAAACGATGCACAAGAGTATCTTGTAAACTCAAGCGGCGGTGATGCAAGAGCTATGCTTATACTCCTTGAGTCTGCTTTGTCGATAGAAAAAAACATAACGCTAAAAACACTAAAACAGCTAAGAGCAAACCCTTTACAAAGCGGGGCAAACGAAGCAAACACACATTATGATCTGATTTCTGCTTTTATCAAATCTATCCGCGGAAGCGATGCCGATGCCGCAGTGTATTATCTGTCAGCCATGATAGAAAACGGTGAGAGTGCCGACTTTATCGCAAGAAGGCTGGTAATCCTTGCAAGTGAAGATATAGGCAATGCAAATCCAAATGCCCTGAATATTGCAACTTCAACTCTTACGGCAGTAAAAGAAATAGGTTTTCCGGAAGCCAGAATCATACTATCACAGTGTGTTATCTACCTTGCAACATCACCAAAATCAAACTCAAGCTATGAAGCTATAAACAAAGCACAAAAATATATAAAGCAAAACGGATATACAGTTCCCGAAAATATAAAACACAATCCAAAAGATTACCTTTATCCTCATGACTTCGGAGGTTATGTAAAACAAAACTATTTAAATGAAGATATAAAGTTTGTAGAGTTTAAAAACAGCGGTTATGAAAAAAAACTAAAAGAGTGGCAGGAGGAGATAAAAAGAAGAATCAATAGTTGATTCCCGTAACACTTCTTATCTTCTCTATCAAAGGCAAAGCGGTTTCTTTTGCTTTTTTTGCACCTTCGTTTAGTATATCTCTTACCTCATCTGTATGATTTAGATAATATTCTCTTTTTTCTCTGTATGGTTTAAAATAATCCCATATAAGTTCATGAAGATAGAGTTTAAAATGTCCGTGCCCCTCACCGCCTCTTTCGTATCTTGCCTGAAGCTCTTTTTGTCCAGCTTCATCCAAAAACAGTTTTGCTATGTTGTAAACATTGCAGTCTCTCCACTCTTTTGGCTCCTCAAGAGGCACAGCTTCCGTAACTATCTTTTTAATCTTTTTTAACTGTTTTTTCTCTTCATCAAATATATTTATTGTGTTGTTGTAGCTTTTTGACATCTTTTGTCCGTCTATTCCCGGAACGGTTGCTACATTTTCTTCAACTTTATACTCGGGCAGTTTAAATATTTCGCCATATTCATTGTTAAATTTTACGGCTATATCCCTTGTTATCTCCACATGCTGTATCTGGTCTTTTCCAACCGGAATAATATCGGGAGAAAAGAGAAGTATATCTGCCGCCATCAAAACAGGGTATGAAAACAAAGAATGGTTTGGCAAAATCCCTTTTGCCACTTTGTCTTTGTAGCTGTGGGCTCTTTCCAAAAGTCCCATAGGAGTAAAATTTGAAAGCACCCAGTATAATTCCAGCACCTCTTTCACATCACTTTGAACCCAAAAAACAGATTTTTGCGGATCAACACCAAGTGCAAGAAAATCTATAGCCGCTTTAAGTGTCAGCTCTTTTAGTCTTTCTCCGTCACTTACTGTTGTAAGAGCATGATAGTTTGCCAAAAATATAAATGTTTCATTCTCTTTTTGGGCATTTATCATCTGTTTGATAGAGCCAAAATAGTTTCCTATATGCAAATCGCCCGAAGGCTGAATACCTGTTAACACTCTCATATGGACAAATCCTAAATTTTTTTCGAAATTATACTACATTTATCTTTTTTTTGTTACAATTTAAATATATCAATAT
>WFOM01000088.1 GCA_015488075.1 Helicobacteraceae bacterium
GATATAGCCCTCACTCACAATGTAAAAACTGTTGATACGAAACAAGCTTATGAGATGTTTAAAAAAGGGATACCGTTTATAGATGCAAGAAACATAGCTGAATATGCAGAGGAACACATCCCCGGTGCTATTTCTGCTTTTTATGATGAAAAAGGTGGCAATGCAAACAAAAAAGAGGGGTGGGACAGAAGCAACGATATCTATCATACAGACAGACTACCAAAAGACAAAAACCAAAAGCTTGTGTTTTACTGTAACGGTGTAAAGTGTTGGAAGTCCTATAAAGCCGCCGTTGTTACTGCAGAGATGGGTTATAACAATGTTTACTGGTATAGAGACGGTATACATGCATGGAAGAATGCCGGATACAAAACAGACGGAGTTAACTTTGTTATAAAAGAGCCTAAAATAAAGCCTCATGAATCTATATCAACTTATATTACGAAGATGATTGTAGTTGGAGTTGTTTTATTTGTTATTCTTTTATTTATATTCAGAGCGATTATAAATACCGACAAGCTTATGATCTCCAGTAAACTACTGGTAAATATCGGTATAACACTTGTAAGTATGATGACTATAGGGTATTTTTCTCTATCAGCTTCAAAAAGCGGAAGTGAATCGGTTGTAAAGATATATGAAGAAAACTTCAAACCCCAAATGATGCTTCTTCAGGCTATAAACGATTTTAATTCGATACAGGAAAACATGATAAAAGTAACCACAGGCATAGTGGCAACAGAGGGTGCTAGACTTTCACTTATAGATACCGTCAAAAAGCTTGATAGAATTGAGAACGAAGTAAAAAAGATGAAGTTTTATCAGGATCCGAAACTAAAAAAATCGTTTGATATAATCATAAAAGAGTATAATGATTCCAAAAAATATCTAAACAAAATTTTAAAAGCATATGCGACGGATGATAAAAAAACGATCAAGGAACTCTCATCTAATGAGTGGGCACTTACAAGTGCGATCATTAACAAAGAGTTTAACATCATCAAACAAACCATAGGTTATAAGATAAAACATATATATAATGATACGACTTTTAAGTTGGACAAAATATACTATGATGTTTTAATAGGTGTTATTTTCTTTATATCTGTGGCAGTGCTGTTAAACACATATATATACAGATTTATAAAAAACAGTATAAACGGTATAAAAAACAAAATCATAAACATATACAAAACACTTGATCTATCCAAAGTTGAAGATACACGCAAATATACCGATGAGATAGGAGAACTTTTTGAAGCATTTATAAACCTTTTGCGGGAATTGAGGTCGGTTATAAACGAAGCCAAATCATCTTCTGAGAAAAACAACTACTTCTCAAAACAGACAAAAGAGAATGCTGAAAGTATATCAAACAGGGCGGAACAGGAGTATATGATTACCCATAAAACAAAAGAGATGGGTCTACAGATGAAAGATATACTCTCAACCACAAGTCAAAATGTGGTAAGCACCAAAGATGAAACAATTGTTGCCGAAGAGAATCTTACCGAACTTGACAAAAACATAGTTGACATAGTTGATAAAATACAGATAAACACACAAAGCGAAGAAGAGATAGCACAAAAACTAAATGACCTTGCAACAGATGCACAAAAGATAAAAGATGTTCTTTCGATCATAGAAGATATAGCGGAAAAAACAAACCTGCTTGCTTTGAATGCGGCCATAGAAGCAGCAAGAGCGGGAGAACACGGAAGAGGTTTTGCCGTTGTTGCAGATGAGGTCAGAAAACTGGCTGAGGGAACAAGACACAGTGTGGGTGAGATAAATGCCAACATAGGTCTTATAACGCAGGCCATTATCGACACAAGCAACGAGATGAATCAAAACATAGAACATACAAGAGAGCTAAATAAAGCAACAGATGTAATGCTTGAAAAACTTCAGCATACAAAAGAGATAGTCTCAAACACGACTGACAAAGCAGTCTCTTCGCTTGAGAATATGAAAGAGATGGAGAAAAAAGCAAATGAAGTTTTAGAAAGTATCAGTGAGATAGACAAAATAGTTGAGCAAAACAAAGATAGTGCAGAAGAGATAAAAGAAACTGTTGCAAATCTTTACTCTATATCTACTGCACTCAAACAACAGCTTGAAAAATTCAGGACATGATTTTTTCTTCAAGCAGAGTTTTTTACTCTGCTATCTCTTCTCTTAGTTTTTGAGCTCTTTTTTCGATACAAGTTTAACTTCCACATAGTTTTATTTTACCAAATCATTCATAACATCAACCACAACCGCAACTATAAGGTTGATGATAATAAATGTGGCTATAAATATAAACGGTATAAAAAATGCCCATGCATAAGGATGCACTTCCATAACAGGCCTTGCTATCCCATAGACTATGATTTAAGTTCCATAATCTGAAAGAGTGTGTATAGTGATTTGCCAAGGTCTCCAAATAATTGAGGAAATTCATTGCCAAAAAGCCATGTTGCAAGTATGGCCGATATATAAAAGATGATACTCATTAAAGCAATTATGGAAGGCATACCTGTTTTGAAAAAAGAGAGTCTGTGAAGAATACTTCCTTATAGCAACATAATAACACTTTAATAAAGA
>WFOM01000089.1 GCA_015488075.1 Helicobacteraceae bacterium
CGTATAAATCTTTTTTCACCCACCTGAAAAGGAGTTTTTTGAAACATATTGGGGACGAGTAAATCTTTTGTAAGCCCCCAGTCCATAAAAGCACCAAATTTTGCAGTATCTACAACTTCAAGTAGGGCATACTCATCAAGTTTTGCTTTTGGAGTGAGTGTGGTGGCTACAAGCCTATCTTCGGAGTCTGTGTAGAGAAAAACTTCTACAAGATTTCCCTCTTTCATATCTTGTGTAAGGTAAGGTCCAGGGAGTAAAACATCATTACCATCTTGTGCCATAAGATAGGCACCAGGAGTGGTAAGTCGGTCAAGTTTAAGGGTGTTCATTTTTCCAAGTTCTAGAAAATAATCTTGTTCTTTCATTGTGGTTTTTCCGTCTTTTTTTGACATTATATCTTATTCATACCTTTCTACACAAATACCCATCTAAATATCCATTCCCATTATCTTAACTAATTCCTGCTTCATATCTAATAACTCCTCCCTACTAAACATACTCATCAAGTCTAACATCTGTATATAGTTTTCCAAACCAGCAAGCAATGCTGGGTGTGTAAACTCTTTATCTTTTTGGACTAATCGTCCACTCAGTGAGACTAAGAACTCTCTAATCTTTTTTGCATTTGCAGATGTGTCATTTGCAATTTTCCAAACAAGTACACAAGAGTAAGAGACAACAAGTAGTCTTCTAAAAAGAGCTGAAGGTTCTCTTTGTTGCCACTCTTCCATATTGAACCCTGAAGATTTTAGGAGTTTAAAATAACTCTCTATCTTCCATCTGTAATAATACCAAGTAGCTAAAGTCTCAGCAGTAACACTCTTATCAAGAATATTTGTCACAAGTAACCACTCTGCTACAACTTTTTGATTTTCATCTACGAGTCTCTCAACCACAAATCTTGCTTGAATAGCATCTCCACTTGTTTTTTGAAGTTTCTTTTTTCCATTCTTTTGAAAAATAAACTTTGTAGCGTCTCTTCTTACTTCTACATCACACTCATTGACATAGATAGAGACATTTTTCTTTCTATATTTCATCTCTTGAACTTTTGTACCTAAAGGGAGTTTATCCGCTAACTCTCCCTGTTTTATGGCTATCTTCTCTTTTGGAAGATAGAGTTTTGAACTCTTTTTAACTCTCAATAAAAAGAGTGCATCTTGTTTTTCTAGGTCTCTCATAAATGCTACACTATCAGACTCTCTATCTACAATATGGACTATCTTTTTATCTGTTTGCAGGTTATTAGCTATCCACTCAGCTCTTTGGGCTAACTCCTCTAAATGGGTAGTCCCAAGCTTTATAGTGTCATCATATGTTGAGTAGAACTTTTTACTTGTTTTCAGGTTATGAGCTATAGGTGATATAGGCTCTCCTGTAACATCACTCACTGCCAATGTTGTCTGTAAGTCTAAACCTTTTTTTACCGTGTTCTCTTTTCTGTTCTCTGTGATAAGCTCTTTTTTGGAATCATGGTGTTTATAATCTATATGAGACCAATCTGTCATCGCTAAGACATACTTTGAACATTGTGACTCTATCTCTGTTGATAGTGTTTCCAATATTGGTTTAAAAAGTGCTTCTGTGGAAACATTATCATTATTGAGGAATCTCCATGCTGCTTGTACTTGAGCAAATTGATCCGTATCTTTTAGCAATAATTTCAATCCATTTGTTGCTCTATGTTGAGAACTCATATACCCTTTAACCATCTCATTATGTCTTTTTTTAAACGATTTTCCATCTTAATAATCCGTGTTTTTCAATGTTTAAGCAATTTCTGTTCTTGTTTTTTGAGTTGTGTAGAAAGCTATGCATAAATATGACTAGCAATTTTTAGTCCAATAGTGTAGTTTAATTTGTTGGATTACTTATAATTAAGGAGCAGTTGGTGGATGATGAGTTTACTCAAATTAATGATTTTATAAGAGGAACAATTTTGGATTTTGGCAGGCATATATTTGCCACTCATGCACATAATAATATGGAGTTGTCACAAGATTATACAGATGCTTTTTTAAATCATTTTAAGC
>WFOM01000090.1 GCA_015488075.1 Helicobacteraceae bacterium
ATGCTTGAATGGGATGCCACTATTAGAGAGTTTGAAATAATTGGCGAAGCAACAAACTATTTAATTAAAGAGAATATCTTTGATGAAGATAAAAGAATAATAGTTGATTTTAGAAATATTTTAATACATAAATATTTTGGAATAGATGAAGAAGAAGTGTGGCAAGTAATTCATAATTTAAGCAACTTAGAAAATGAAATTTTAAAGTTTATCAAAAATATTAAAAAAGATGATATTATAAATGAATTGAAATTAGAATATAAAAATGAAAAGATACTTAAATATTTAGAAAATCTAAAAAAGGAAAGCTAATGGATACAATTAAAATCGGAGTAGTAACTGCAAGTGATAGAGCAAGTAAAGGTATATATGAAGATATATCGGGTATGGCTATACAAGATACTATGAAAGAGTATCTAAAAAACGAGTTTACAATTGAGTATAGATGCATACCGGATGAACAGGATATAATTGAAAAAACTTTAATTGAACTTTGTGATGAAAAAGATTGTGATTTGGTTGTAACTACCGGTGGAACCGGACCTGCTCCTAGAGATGTAACACCGGAAGCTACTGAAGCTGTTTGTGATAAAATGATGCCGGGATTTGGTGAACTTATGAGACAGGTAAGTTTAAAGTATGTTCCAACCGCAATACTTTCAAGACAAACTGCAGGGATTAGAGGAAAAAGCTTGATTATAAATCTACCTGGCAAACCAAAGTCTATTAGAGAGTGTCTTGATGCGGTATTTCCTGCAGTTCCTTACTGTATAGATTTGATTGGCGGAAGATATATAGAGACTAACGAAGATGTTATAAAAGCCTTCAGACCTAAAGGAAAATGATGATTTTAGCAAAAGCAAAAGAGGCAAAAGAAGCACTAAAAGTTGTAGAGTATCTACAAACTTATTTTGCTGACTCACTATATAATTTAAGCAAAGAGTTTGGTAGTGATAAAGAGTTTGTAAAAAAAGAGTGGCTAAGAGACGGTGGAGATCACGGTGGTGGAAGCAGATATGAAGCAGTTGACGAGTCATTGTTTAACAGAGGCAGTATAAATGTTTCACAGGTTCACTATGATGACTTGGAGGATAAAAAGCTAAACTCGGCTACTGCAATTTCAACTATAATACATCCAAAAAATCCAAACTTACCATCTATACATATGCACATATCTTATACCGATATGAGAAGAGCAGATAGTTACTGGCGTATAATGGTAGATCTTAATCCTTCAGTTGTATATGATGAGGATAAAAAAAGGTTTGAAGAGGGGCTTAAACAAGCAGTCGGTGATGAAGAGTTACTTACTAAAGCTAAAAAAGACGGTGATGAGTATTTTTATATACCTGCTTTAAAAAGAACAAGAGGAGTTAGCCACTTTTACCTTGAGGGGTATAAAACAGAGAGTTTTGATAAAGATAAAGAGTTTGCTAAAGAGTTTGGTAAAACTATGATAGATACTTATATAGATATACTAAAAAATGCTATAAATACCAGAAAAACCATAACTGATGAACAGAAAAAAGAGCAGTTAGACTACCATACACTTTATCTCTTTCAAGTCTTAACTCTTGATCGTGGAACAACTTCGGGAGTTTTAGTTCATAACCAAAACGATGTCGGTATAATGGGCTCAATTCCGTCACATATAGATACAGATTTGTTAAAAAGCTGGATAGAATTCATGCCAAAACCACAAGATAAACTACTTGAAGCTATTATAGATGTTTTGGGTGAAGGAGTCTCTTTGGTAGATGATGAGAAAAAACAACAACTTGCCAATGTTTTAAGAGAACATTACAGTCAATATCCGGAGTCTCTTAAACTTCAGGCAAAATCAAATCTTAAAGACTTTGCCTATACAAATCATCAAAAAGTATAAAAACCAAACGGTTTTTATACAAAATTTACATCAACTACATGGTGTTCTAATCCAAGCTCTTTTGGATCACATCCGAGTGCAAGACCTACCATTTGTTGCATATGAAGAACAGGCATGTCAAGTTCTCTTCCTATAGCTTCACCTGCATGTTCAGCCTGAGTGTCTAGTTTTAGATGACATAGTGGACAAGGTGTAACCATCATATCGGCATTGTTGTCCATTGCACCCGCTATGGCATTTCCCGTTAGAACTGCTGCTGTTTTTGGTGCTTGAAGTTCCACATGGAAACCACAGCATTTGTTTTTCTCTTCATAGTCGACACTTTCACCGCCACAAGCTATGATAAGGTCATCAAGTGAAGTAGGGTTGTAAGGCGATTCGGCAGTTTTGTGTGTTTCGTTTTGAAGCTCACTCGGTCTTATGTTGTGACATCCGTAAAACGGAGCTATGTTAAACTGTGAAAGAGGGCGAACTACCATCTCTCTTATTTTGTCTAAACCTATATCATCTATGATGGCATAAAGGAAGTGGATTATCTGAGAAGTTCCTTTATATTCAAGTCCTACTTCGGCAAGTTTTTCATTGACTTTTGCTTTTAGTTCAGGGTCTTTGTCAAGCTTGTGCTTTGTCATAGAGATATTTAGCTGACATGTATTACAGATAGTAACCATGGTAAGACCGTGTTTTTCGGCATAAGCTATATTTCTTGCATTTAGAACCAATGACAGAAATTCATCATAATCCTGAAGGTGGGAAGCTCCGCAACATGAAGCTTCAACTAGCTCAACAAGCTCAATCCCAAGTTTTTTTGCAACAGCCATGGTTGACATATATTGTTCAGGAGTGCTTTGTTTGGCTGTGCAACCTGTAAAAAGTGCATATCTTAGTTTACTCATAATCTATTCTCCTAAAACTTTACGGTTGATGATGATTTCATAAGTTTTTGAATCTCATCCATATTTTCAGATGTAGGTATGTTCCAAGGAAGAGGAATCTTACCTTTTCTAAACATTTTCAGTGCTACCGGTATGTGTTTAACTATACCCAAACCTTCAGAGTAAAGCACAAGTCCACCCTCATCAAGAACACCTCTTTTTGCCATAGATTTTTCAAATCCAACAGCATGTCTGACTGCTACATTGTTTTCGGCAATTCCTTCTTTAAATGCCATTTGATGCAGTTTTGTAATCTTCTCTATAGGATTTACATCTTTTGGACAGGCTTCTGCACATTCAAAACATTTTACACAGTCCCAAACACCTTGTCCCATCTCATTTACTGTTTTTAGTCTCTCATCATCACTGTCTCTTACATCAGCTGAAAATCTGTAAGCTGCTGCAAATGCCGCAGGTCCGAAAAACTCTTCGTTTATCTCTATAACAGGACATGCATAGTGGCATGCTCCACATTGTATACAGTAGTCTGCATCCAAAAGCTGTTCTGCTTCTTCAGGTGAAACTATATTTTCACTCTCAGGCTCTTCATCTATATCTGCTACCACATAAGGGTTTACTGCATTGTGTTTGTCCCAGAAGTCTTTTTTGTCTATAACCAAATCTTTAACTGCTCTTTTTATACTTAGCGGCTCTATCGTAAGCTCGTCTCCAAAGAGGTCTATAAGGTCAAACATCCTCTCTTTGCATGCAAGCGTGCTTCTGCCGTTGACTTTCATGGCACATGCACCGCATATACCGTGTCTGCAGCTTCTTCTGTAAGAGAAACTTCCATCATGGTTGAACTTGATTCTGTTTAGTATGTCAAGCATAACCTCTTCGGAAGTTACTTCCATCTCATAATCTTCATATTTTGGTAGGTAGTCGGTATCCGCATTAAATCTAAATACTTTGAATTTTACTTTTTTTGTTTCTATTTTGTCACTCATTTGGGATCCCTTTAATATGTTCTTTCTTTAGGCTCAAATTTTCCAGGAACTACATCCATATATTCTAGAGATATATTTCCTTCCTCATCCATATAACCCATAGTATGCTTCATAAAGTTTTCGTCATCTCTTTGTTTGTAGTCTTCTCTATAGTGGGCACCGCGGCTTTCTTTTCTTGCTATGGCACCTTCAACTATAAATGAAGCATAATCAAGCATATGACCAAACTCTATAGCTTCTTGAAGTTCGGTGTTAAAGAGTTTTGATTTGTCTTTTATTCTTATATCTTTGTATCTTTGTCTTAGTTCTTTTATCTTTTCTTTTGCTATGTTTAGAGTTTCTTCGGTTCTGAAAACACCGGCATTTTCCGTCATAACATCCTGAAGCTCTTCTCTTAGTCTGTAAACATTTTCTTTTCCGTTGTTTGTAAGTGTCCATTCTATTTCGGCCAAACCTTTTTTGGCATCATCTTCCGTCGCAACTCTCAAGTCTATACCGTCTAAATCTTCGGCAATGCTTTTACCTACAAATCTACCAAAGAGTAGTGCTTCAAGCACAGAGTTCGCTCCAAGTCTATTTGCTCCGTGAACACTTACACATGAACATTCACCCGCAGCATAAAAACCTTCTACAAACTCTTTTGTATTTTTTCTTACATGACCTTTTATGTCAACAGGAATGCCACCCATGGAGTAGTGTGCCGTAGCAGAGATAAGGATAGGCTCTTTTGTCATGTCAAGACCCAAAAATGTAAGGGCAAGGTCTCTTAACTCAGGCAGTCTTTCCATAATCTTTTCTTTTCCGAGATGTGTAAGGTCCAAATAAACCGCATCTTTTCTAGGTCCTACTCCTCTTCCTTCTCTTATCTCCATTTGGATTGCACGGCTGACCACATCTCTTGAAGCAAGTTCAAGTGCATTTGGAGCATATCTTTCCATAAATCTCTCACCCTCAGAGTTAAAGAGTCTTCCACCTTCACCTCTAGCTGCTTCAGAGATCAAAACACCGTTTCCGCTCAGACCTGAAGGGTGGAACTGAACAAACTCCATATCTTCAAGTGGAAGTCCGTGTCTTGCAACTATACTAAGACCGTCGCCTGTGTTTGCATGGGCATTTGAATTGATTTTAAAAGTTCTTGCATATCCTCCTGTAGCAAACATTACGGCTTTGGCATTGAAGATGGCCGTTTGCATATCTCTTATGTTAAATGCAACAACACCGCTTACTTTTCCGTCATTGTATATGATGTCGTTTACATACCATTCATCCCAAAACTTAACACCTTCTCTTAATGCCTGTTCATATATGGTTTGAAGAAGTGTAAGACCTGTTCTGTCTTTTGCAAAACATGCTCTTGGATGAGATTGTCCCCCAAAAGGTCTTTGGGCTATTTTGCCTTCTTCCGTTCTACTGAATGCAGCACCCATCCTTTCTATCCATCTGATAGTCTCAGGTGCTTTTGAACACATAAACTCTACAGCATCCTGATCTGCCAAATAGTCTGAACCTTTGACTGTATCAAACTCGTGAAGCTCCACGGAATCTTTTTCACTAAGTGCAGCATTGATACCGCCTTGAGCAGCACCTGAGTGGCTTCTTAATGGATGCAGCTTTGTAATAACCGCAACATTTTTACCCTCTTTTTTCAACTCTCTTGCAGCAGCAAGTCCGGCAAGTCCCGCACCAACGATAACTGCATCATAAGTATAAACA
>WFOM01000091.1 GCA_015488075.1 Helicobacteraceae bacterium
GTAAAAGAGTTCCAAAAATAGCACAGATGATACTTGAAAGACTTAACAAAGATGAAGAAAAGTTCAAAAGTTTCAGATTTGATGAGGAATCTGAAAAAAGAGCCTTTGAGATAGGGGCATGGCTTCATGACTGCGGCAAGATAACAACACCTGAGTATGTGGTTGACAAAGCTACGAAACTTGAGACCATATACAACCGTATACATGAGATAAGAACAAGGTTTGAAGTGTTGCTTAGAGATTTGATGATAAAAGAGCTAAAAGCAGAGATAACAAAAGAGGAGTTTGAAAAAGAAAAAGAAAAACTTTTTGATGATTTTGAATTTATAGCAAAAGTAAATATAGGGTCGGAATTTTTAAGTGATGAGGATATAAAAAGGGTAAAAGATATAGCAAACAGAGTGTGGCTCAGGTATTTTGATGATACTTTGGGACTCTCTTATGAGGAGTAAAAAAGATACAAAGAAAAGAAAAAACTGCCGGTTGTTGAAAAGCTTTTGGATGACAAACCTTCTCACATAATTCCAAGGGAAGATTTTGATGAGGATGAATACAAAAAGTTTGGTTTTACCATGAAAGTGCCTGAAAATCTTTACAATCTCGGTGAAATATATAATCTGAGTATACAAAGAGGAACATTGACAGAGGAGGAGAGGTTTAAGATAAACGAACATATAGTTATGACTATCAAGATGTTAGAGAGCATCCCTTTTCCAGAGATATATAAAAATGTCGCCAAATATGCCGGAACACATCATGAACATATAGACGGCAGCGGATACCCAAAAGGGTTAAAAGATGATGAACTGGGAATCCCTGAGAGAGTTATGGCAATAGCAGATATCTTTGAAGCACTGACAGCCTCAGATAGACCATACAAGAAGGCAAAAACACTAAGTGAAGCTTTGAAAATCATGTCTTTTATGGCAAAAGACGGCCACATAGACAAAGATATATTTGAGTTTTTTGTAAAAGAAAAGATTTATCTTGAATATGCAAAAGCTTACTTGAAACAAGAGCAGATAGATAAGGTGGATATAACAAACACTAGTGTATAATTTTACAATTTTTTTAATGAAGGTGTTAAATGGTAGTTACAAGATTTGCTCCGAGTCCTACAGGTTATCTTCATATAGGAGGTCTTAGAACCGCACTTTTTTCATATCTGTGGGCAAAGAAAAACAACGGAAAATTTTTGCTCCGTATAGAAGATACGGACAAAGCAAGAAACTCACAAGAAGCTGCAGACAAAATCATAGAAGCATTTGAGTGGCTTGGCTTGAAAAGTGATGAGGAGATAGTTTTTCAGTCTCAAAGAGACGATATATACAAAAAATATATACAACAGCTTTTGGATGAGGGAAAAGCATACTACTGCTACATGACAAAAGAGGAGTTAGATAAACTAAGAGAGGAGCAAATAGCTAAAAAAGAGCGACCGAGATATGACGGAAGATACAGAGATTTTAAAGGAACTCCGCCTGAAGGCATTGAACCCGTAGTTAGAATCAAAGCTCCGCTGGATGGTGTTATAACGGTAGAAGACGGCATAAAAGGTCATATAGAGTTTAATGTAAAAGATATGCTTGATGATTTTATCATAGCAAGAAGTGACGGAAGTCCGACATATAACTTTGTAGTGGCTGTTGATGATGCAACCATGGGTATAACCGATGTTATAAGAGGAGATGACCATTTAAGCAATACTCCAAAGCAGATAGTAGTTTACAATGCCCTCGGATTTGATGTGCCGAAGTTTTATCATGTCCCTATGATACACAACGAACAGGGTAAAAAACTAAGTAAAAGGGACGGCGCTACCGATGTTATGGAGTATAAAAAGATGGGGTATTTACCTGAAGCACTTTTAAACTTTTTGGTGAGACTCGGATGGAGTCACGGTGATCAGGAGATATTTTCTTTTGGAGAGATGATAGAGCTTTTTGATCCAAAAGATATAAACAAATCAGCCTCGGTTTATAATGTCGAAAAACTCAACTGGCTAAATGGTCACTATATAAAAAACACACCAAACGAAAAACTTGAAGAGCTGTTAAAAGATTATGATCTTGTCTTAACCAACAGTGACAAAAAAGAGATACTTTTGGATGCACTGAAAGAAAGAGCAAAAACTTTAAAAGAATTGGCAGATTTGGCAAAAGATATACTAAACAGACCTGCAAATTATGATGAAAAAGCCGTCAAAAAAGCATACAAAAGCGGTG
Organism: Helicobacteraceae bacterium; assembly: GCA_015488075.1. Lineage (GTDB taxonomy): Bacteria > Campylobacterota > Campylobacteria > Campylobacterales > Sulfurimonadaceae > S012-15. The sequence goes on from WFOM01000091.1 coordinate 2,226, forward strand.
CAAAAGATATAGTGGCAAATTTCAAAGAAAAACTGCTTTTAAAAAATCCGCATCTTCCAAACGAGTTTCATGACATAATGCAAGAGGTAGTTGATGAGATGGGGATCGGTTTTGGAAAGATAGGCCAGCCTCTTCGGGTAGCACTTTTGGGCAAACTCGGAGGTCCGGGACTGGATGTAGTTATGGCAGTCATTGGCAAAGATGAGGTTGTAAAAAGGATAGATAAAGCTTTAGAGAGCATTGAGTGAAATGTATAACATGCGAAAAAATTTCATTTAGTCATATCTGCAAAAACTGTCAGGAGCTTTTTTTAGCTCCATCTTTTTATAAAAGAAAAGTATTTGGTGTTGATGTTTTTTCATTTTATAAGTATGAAGATATTAAAGATTTTTTACATACAAAACACACCGATTTGGGATACTACATATATAACATACTTGCCAAAAACTCGTTTGCCAAATTTGCAAAAGAGTTTAAATATGAAAAACAACTTGTGTCTTTAAGTATTGATGACAAGGTAAAGGCTTCATCATACTCACATACAGCCATACTAAACAAACATCTAAGATCAACTTACATACAGCCGCTTTTTGGAAAGATAAAAGCAAAAAATGATGTAAGTTACTCTGGAAAATCAAAAGAGTTCAGACTTAAGAACAAAAGAGACTTTGTTTTAAAAGATTTTAACAGTGATTTGGTTATACTTGTAGATGACATTATAACAACGGGACTTACATTAACAGAAGCTATATCTACTTTGAAAACATATAAAAAAGAAGTGGCATTTTGTTTGACATTGGCCGATGCAAGGGAGTAATAATGGTTTTGGTAACAGGCGAAGATGTATATAAAAGATTAAATAGATATTGATTTGGCAAAAGATCTTGTTAAATCACTTGATAAGATATATGATATAAATGAAATTTTATCCGTTAATCTTGGAACCGGTAAAGGATACTCTGTTTTAGATATGGTTAAGGCATTTGAAAAAGCAAGCGGCAAACAAGTGCCGTATAAGTTTGCACCTAGAAGAGCCGGCGATGTTGCAACTGTTTATGCTGATCCATCTTATGCAAAATAGGTTTTGGAGTGGGAAGCAAAAATGGGGATAGATGAGATGTGCGAAGATACTTGGAGATGGCAAAGCCAAAACCAAATGGGTATAAATCTTAAGCTTTATATATATCTTTTATCTCTTCAAAGAGGATTTTAAGATATTTTTCTTTTTCATCTTTTGTAAGTTTTGAATCTTTTGAGAAAAACTCATCAACATTATAGTTTTTTCTCATAAGTTTTAACTGCCAGATGTTATCGTTTTGTAAAATCAAATCTTTATAGTAAAAATCTTTTAAAATTTCATCATCAATGTAGTCTCTAATAGAATTTACCTTATGATCCATATAGATTTTTTTACCGCTTATATCTCTTGTATATCCTCTTACCATATAATCAATCACAACTACATCTGTATCAAAAAAATGAAATATTTTATCAAGTGCAGTAAGTGGTGCTATCTCACCGCAGGTTGATATATCTATATCCACCCTAAAACTAACAAAACCGTTTTTTGCTTCAAAATCAAGATATGTATGTGCAGTTATATGGCTTTTGTCTATATGCATAGTGATACTCTCACCCATATTTGGAGGCGGTGTTTCATTTTTTAGATCACTTAAAAGTATCATAGAGCTTGCACCATAAGGCTCATAATCTTGAACTGAAATCCCAAGTATATTTGCTTCTATAATCTCAACTATATTTTTTAATAGCTCAGTAATCTTTTTTGCACTATATCTTTTATAAATATACTCTATATAACTCTCTTGCTCTTTTTGATTTAGTGCTATAACAAAATCGTAAAAACTAAAACTTAGTTGTTTTTTTAGGTTATTAAATCCAACTAATTTAATTTTTTCATCCATTATACAATCCTCTAAAAAAATTACTTGAAGCATCTTTTAAATTTTCTAAATCATATCCTCCCTCTAACAC
>WFOM01000092.1 GCA_015488075.1 Helicobacteraceae bacterium
ATCTACTAAAATGTTAAAAATTGTAACAAAAAATTAATTCTTAGATAACCACAGGAGTTTGAAATGAAAATAAAATCGTTGTATGTTTTGATACTAGCTTTGTTTATGGCAGGATGCGGCCAAAGCCCGAAAATTGTCATACCGTCATATACCGCACCAAAAGAGGTAAGCAAACTAAGCAAGATAAAGACAAAAGATGAGTTTATATCCAAAGGAGCATATCTCGCAGTATGGATAAACCCTGATGTTTTAAATGCCGATAAAACAAATCCTAAACTCAAAGATTTTTTCATACAGAACATAAAAGCAAAAATCACACAGACAAATTTTATAGCACTTGACCCGCTTGGAAGCGATGACGGTGTTGCACTGACCGTCAACATACTTGATTATAAATTTACAAAGCAAAAAAACAGTGAAAAGCTATTTTTGGAGGCTTCTTTTACACTATCAAGAGGTGCTGATGAGTTTTTGGTAAAAACATACAAAACAAAAAAAATCCGTTCATCCAAAAATCCTTCCATGCTGCCAAGCGAAGATCACCTAGCATCAGATGCCGCAAAAGAACTTGTAAAATATTTTATATCTGACATATCACCTCTTAAAACATACCAGACAAGGGAGTTCAAACCTCTTCCTGATCAGTTGAAATTTGTTTTGGAATATGCAAAAAGAAAAAATTACGACGGTGCCATAAAAGCTATGAGAAAATATGAAGTAACACACAAAGATAATGTTGACAAAGACTTTTATTACAATCTGGCCATACTTTATGAAGCCAAAGCAAGCCAAAGTGAAGATTTGAGAGAACTTGCATTTGCCAACAGATACTATGAACTCTCTTTCCAAAAAGGGGGATATGAAGACAAAACCATAACAAAAGCAAAAGCAAGATTTGACAACTTTTACAGACTGTTAAAACAGGTTAAACAGCAAGAAGAAGAAAACAAAGCACTTATAGAAGACAGAAACTCACTTACAGGCAGCAGTGACGACGAATATGAGTAAAAAGGAGAGATGTATGAAACATATATATACGGCAGGTTTGTTGGTAATTGTAACTTTTTTTGGCGGATGTGCTTCGATGAAAGAAGTTGTTGCTTCACAAATGGAAGTCCCTACTCTTGAAAAACAAGTAAACAGAGTTGCCATAGGTATGACCATAGTCAGAGAAAACAACATAATGGCATACAAAATGCCAATCTCATCAGATGCAAAATGGCCTGAACTTATAGCAAGAGATTTAAACGATACACAAAAAGAAGAGATAGCACAACTCATAAAAGAAGACCCCTATTTTGCAACAGTTCACTACACTGAAGGGATTCAGCGAAGGATGCTTGGAAGCGGTGCACTTCTAAACCAACTTGGAGGATACGGAAATATAGTCGGAGCCTTGTTTAACCAGTTTATCACACCGCTTACTTACAGAGCTGTTTACAAGATAGAGATATTTTACGGTAAAGATCCAAACAACTGGCCTGATGTCTTTGAGTTTGAAGGAAGCATGAAAGACTATCTTGAGTTTACAGGAGGCAAACTTCAACCTGTGGAAGCACTTGAGGGTGATGTATACGAACAGCTTGGAGATGCAGTTATAGCTCTAATGCCTGTTAATCTGCAGAAAGATTTGACAGCTGCCAGGAACGATATGCTTGAGAGTTTTGTAAAAGTCGGAGAATTAAAAAGGGAAAAAGGTGAACTTGAGACAAAACTGAAAAAAGATGAAGTAATGCAGGAAAAAGCAAAACAGGAAAAAGTTTCCTATATCCCTATGAGCGATGAGGAAAGAGAAAATATTGAAAACCAAATAGATGCTTTGGATGAACAGATAAAAGAAGCAGAATCGGTTGCAGAGGAAAAAGAAGATATATACAAAAAACTTCTTGATGATGCAAAACCGGCACTTGAAAGCGAAATAAACCTTGATGATGAATCTTATGTCAAACTCGCCATAAATGTAAATAGAGTAGCAAATGAGATAGATGAGGGAGCTACAGAAGCATATACCGATTTTGGTGTAGCTTCAACCATGATACTTGGAAACGACATCATACAAAACTTTGCAAAAGAGTTGCAGTCTCTTGCTATCGCCAAAGCTTATGTTCCTGCATATTTGCAACAAAAATATGACCAAAGACTAAAAAGACTTGTAAAAAATGCCATATATCTGTTCCCGAATCTTTTTGTTGGAACATACTATGCACACAAACAGGCTTCACTTGCTTCTGAGTATAAAGAGCTTACAGACATTATAGTAGATGCCTATACTACCAAACTTGAACAGGAAAAAGCGGCACAGGAAGAAAAACAAAAAGAGAACAAAGAAGCCACAGAGGAAGGTGAAGTATGAAAAAGTTAAGTATATTTTTTGTGTTGAGTCTTTTTTTTGTATCCTGTATGGCAGGAAAGTCATTGCAGGATGACTGGCTTAAAAATCCTCCGTCAGACACACCTTCGTTCTTTTACGGTGTGGGTTTTGGAGAAACAAAAGAGGATGCTACAAAAAATGCACTCTCAAATATCAGTTCACGAATCAGTGTAAGTGTAGAGTCAACATTCAAATCATCTCTGGCTTCAACAAGATACGGTAAATATGAAGATGTGGAATCTGAAGTAAAAAATGAAGTAGTTGCAAAAAGCAAAAATATAGAATACACAAATGTAAAACTCCTAAAATCAAAATATGACGGTGAAAAATGGGCTGTTTTGGTTGAAGTTGACAGAGACGACCTTGCCCAAAACTATATAAGAAAACTCAACAAAATAGATCAAAAGCTTCAAAACGAATGGAGCATATACCAAAAAGCCACACCTTTTGAAAAACTCAAGATATCTGCCAAAATAGATGCTTTGCTAAAAAAAACAGACAGCTATTTTGCACTGCTTCATGTTTTAAAAAAAGATTTTGACGAAGGCAGATACTCATCAAGATACAAAAGATATACAAAAGATATAAGAGAGCTAAAAAACAATCTTGTATTTAAGATAGTATCAGATGAAGCATCAGAACCTCTTGCATCTTTGATAGAGGAAAAACTAAGTGATATGGGAGCAAAAATCTCAGGCGGTTCAAACTACAATGTTTTGCTTAAAATAACAACAAAAGCCAAAAAAAGAAAATACCGCTCAACAAATCCGAAATTTGCAAAACTTACATTTGCTCTTAGAAAAACAACTATAAGAGCCTATGACGAAAACGGAAATATCATTTCAAATGTTGTTTACAAAACAAAAGAGGGAAGTGAACTCGGGTTTGAAGATGCATTATCAAAAACTACAAAATACAAAAAGAAGATAGCTCAAATGGGAATTGTCAACTTCCTAACAGGTGCTAAATAAATTCAACAGGATCTATATCTATCTGTGTCAAAGGAGATTTTATATATCTGCAGGCTGTAAGAAGTGGTTTTGGTTTTTCGCTTCTTAAAAGCACTTCAAATCTGTATCTGCCTGCGATCCTGTTTATACCGCATTCACCAAAACCAACCACCTCTACATCTTTAAAATTTTCAAGCAGTTGCAATATTTTTTCCATCTCTTTTTTTGCCGTTTCAGATTTTTTGTGAGCTATCAACACTCTTGCCAGTTTTTTAAACGGAGGATACAAATCTTGTCTGTAAAATTTTTCCTCTTCCAAAAAATCTTCAAACTTGTTTATAAATCTTTTAAAAAACTCTTCATTTAGAGTCTGTATATATACTGTAGCATCTTTTTTTCTTCCGCTTCTTCCGGCAATCTGTATCAAAGATGAAAGAGCTTTTGTTCTTGCCAGAAAGTTTGGCATGTTTAAAAGGTTGTCTATACCCAAGACAACTGCCAGTGTAACATCTTTGTAGTCATGCCCTTTTGAAAGCATCTGTGTCCCGACAAGTATATCTGTCTCTTTATCATTAAATCTTTTTAAAGCTTTTTTCAGTTTCGCATTTGTAGTTATGGTATCTCTGTCAAACTGTTCTATATTAAATGATGGAAAAATCTGCTGTAAATTTTTAACAACTTCTGCAGTTCCAATTCTGTTTGTAGCAAGATTTTCAGATGAACATTCAAAACATCTCTTGGGAATTTTTACGGCATACCCGCAATAATGACATTTTAAGGCATTTTGTTTTATGTGAAGACTCATAGATACATTGCAAAATTCACATTTAAAGTTGTATCCGCAATCTTTACATACAAGATGTTTGAAGTTTGCTCTGGTAGGGACAAAAACTATAGCCTGCTCACCTTTTTTTACGGTGTCTTCCAAAAGATTTAGTATATTTTCAGACAGACTCTCATACCCTTTTTCATAAATAAATCTTTTATCTGTTTTTATATATGCCTCTTTAAGTCTGAAATGTGGAAACTTTACATAAGAGTTAAGTGAAGGGGTGGCACTTCCCAAAACCACTTTTATATCCAAAAGTTTTGCAAGATATACAGCCAAATCTTTTGCATTGTATCTTGGATTTTTTGATGATTTGTAACTGTCGTCGTGTTCTTCATCCACAACTATGATTTTTATATCATCCAACGGCAGAAAAAGAGCCGACCTGGCACCTGCTATTATTTTTGCATTATTGTTATATAAAGCCTGAAGATTTTTTTCTCTTTGTTTTTTTGTCAGTTTAGAGTGCCACAAAACAACACTCTCACCAAAATGTTTTTTAAGCCTTGCTTCCATTTGTGGAGTAAGTGAAATTTCCGGCAATAAAAACAGACATCTGCCACCTTTGTTTATAACATCTTCAAATAGTTTCAGATAAATCTCTGTCTTTCCGCTTCCGGTATCTCCAAAAAGAAGCGAAATATTTTCTTTTTTTACAAATTCATAAGCTTCTTGCTGTTTTGATGATAGTTGTATATCTGTTGATATCTTTACATCATCCTTTTTTAAATAAACTTTTTTAAACGGTGTTATAAGATTATATGCTTCACCGAGTGAACAAATATAATAGTTCGATATAAATTTTGCAAAATCGTTTTGAAAAGGTTTATAGTAAAAATCTGTAACATTTAAAACTGAAATTGTCTCAAAATCAGGTTTGATAGTCTCTTCTAAAACAACACCTTTTTTTTCTTTACCGTTTAAAAGTATATCTACAACACTAAAAAGTTCTATCTTTTTTTCACTGTAGTATGTAAGTGGTTCTAAAGGGGAATTAAATACAGCAATTTTATAGTAAAGCAAACTGCTTTACCCTACTGTGTAAGTTTTTTGCACTCTGCAGGTTGCTTATTTGACAACTTAAATGTTCCGGCAATATCATTATATGTAAACTGACAATTTATACCACCACCCAAATGGTATATATAGTATTTATTACTTCCTAATACCTTTGTCCATCCACCCGGATTGCTTGATGATTTAATAGGGTAAGTTAAAACTCCTGCAAAAAGCCCTGCAGTTGTTGTAAGGTTGGCATCAGGTATATAAGAGTTTAATCCTCTCATAATCCTTTTTTGCCTGTCAGAAACTATACCGCTTCTTATGGCTGCTACATCGCTTCTTCCTTTTGTTATGATGGCATCATCTCTTGTTGCAGCAAATTTTGGCACAGCTATAGCCGCAAGAATTCCAAGCACAACTATAACAAATATAAGCTCTATCATCGTAAAGGCTCTTTTAATAAGAAACACTTGCGCCCCTTAGTTTCATAGGATATTTTGTTGCATCTATAGCATTTTGGACACCCTTGCATACATTGTCATTGCCAGGACTATTAAAAGTTATAGTCAAATTGTCGTCACTTGCATTTGAAACTACCTGAACTACAACACAGTTGTTAATATTACCGGCTTTTATGGTTACTTTTTTGTTAACAGTATCGACAGTAGCAAGCCCTTCATTTACAAGCTCTGTAATACCTTTTGACATTGATGACAAATCATTCTGAACAGTTGCATGTGAAACCGCATAAGCAGCTATCTCACTAACACCGTTCATTATATTCATAGCTATTTTTGATGCAACTGCAGCATCTCTTGTAGCAGTAAATTTTGGTATAGCAACTGCAGCAAGTATACCAAGTATAACTATAACAAAGATTAACTCTATCATAGTAAAAGCAGATTTTTTCATAACAAACTCACTTAGTTAAAGGTCGGATAAGAAATTATAATCTTAACAACCTTTAACTAAGATTAATAAATTAATAAGTTACACTTGTTCCACCAAAGGTATGAGTTCCACTTAACCCTTTGTTAGTAGCTTCCGTTCTGGCTCTTGTGCAGTATGCATCTGCAGCTGCTGAGTTTGAAACAGTAAGATTTCCATCTGCAGTTGTTGCAAGTGTAAAACAATTCAAAGCATTACATGCAGATGTATTTGTATCTATTGCACCTCCGGCAGTATATGAAGCACCTGCATCAGATACACATGTTGCGAGATTTGAAAGTTCACTGGAAACTTTCGCATCATCTCTTGTTGCACTTAGTTTTGGAATAGCAACAGCCGCCAATATACCAAGTATAACGATAACGAAGATCAGTTCGATCATAGTAAAACCGGCTCTTTTCATAAGAGACTCCTTATAATTAAATTTGTGGCTACTCTTGTAACCTCATTTACAATTATGAACTTTTTTAATTTAAAAAAAGCTTAAATTATAAGATTTTTTGATATTTTTTTGATTTTGGTAACATTTTTTAGCATTAACATAAGATTTATAAAACAACAAAATATGGAATAATAATTGCTTTTAACATTTTAAAAGCCAAAGGTATCAGTTATGATAAAAGTTTACAAATCTTTTGAACTTGTTACAAAAGCACTTGACTACAGAAGCATTAGACAGGATATGATAGCTTCAAATATAGCAAATGTCGACACACCTTTTTACAGACCAAAGGATATAGACTTTGAAACGATGTTAAGAGAAAGAGAAAGAGAAATCTTTTATCATAACAAATCATCAAAGTTAAAACTGGCAAAAAGTTCACCAAAACATATAGATGCCGACAACAACTTTGAAGTAGACAAAGCAACCGTGTATTACAGAGACGGACATCTTGCAAGAAATGACGGAAACAGTGTTGATTTGGATGTAGAAACTAGTGAAATGGCCAAAAATTCTATAATGTATAATGCACTGATAAATGCACTTAACAAGCAAAAGAAAATATTTCAAAGTGTGCTGGACTATTCTGCCAAAATATAACAGATGGTGGAGGTTTGAGAGTTGAGGTTTGAGAGTTGAGGTTTGAGAAAAATTAATGATAGTTATAAAAGTATCTTAATCCTCAATCATAAAAACTCAACTCTGCTTCCTAAGCCATATTTAAATATAAAAGCCACAAAGTGGCGCGAGCCTTCCGCTGAGGAAAATGCAGAGTTATCGTAGCCAAAAGAATTACTTCTTTTGGCATATTAAAATTAAAAAAAGGACTAAAAAATGAGCGGATTTTTAAGCAGTTTTGACATAAGCGGATACGGACTCTCTGCACAAAGAGTCCGTGTGAACATCATAAGTGAAAACATAGCAAATGCCCACACCACAAGAACAAAAGAGGGCGGACCATACAGAAGAAAAGAAGTGGTTTTTAAAGCAGTTGATTTCAACAAAGAGCTAAACAGATATTTAAACCGTAACGAAAACACTCTTGGTTTTAGCGATCCGCTTGATGAGGGTGATTTTGAAAAAAAACCAAATCCTGCTATAATGAGTGTAGTAGTTGACAAAATTGTTAGAGACGATTCAAAACCAAAGATGAAATATGACCCTACTCATCCGGATGCAGATGCAAACGGATATGTTGCATATCCAAACATTAATCCGGTGATAGAAATGGCCGATTTAGTTGAAGCTACAAGAAGCTATCAGGCAAATGTAGCGGCATTTCAAAGTGCCAAAGATATGGCAAACAGTGCTATAACACTATTTCAGTGAGGTATAAAAAGTGGCAAATATAGATAAAATTTCCGGTTTTTCAACTCAGGATCTGATAAAACAAAAAGAACATACATCAAATCAATCCGGGGCAGATTTTGCAAAAACTCTCCAAAATGCCATAGAAGATGTCAATTCCTACCAGGAAAAAGCCGACAAAGCTATGGCTGATCTTGCAACAGGAGAAGTAAAAGATCTACACCAGGCGGCTATAGCCATAGGAAAAGCGGAAATGAGCATGAAACTAATGCTTGAAATCAGAAACAAAGCACTAAGTGCATACAAAGAGCTCAGCAGAACACAAATGTAATATATGCACAAAACCGAAGCAAGAAAATTCAAACAGATATTTTTTATATTTATTTTTATAATTATATTTTTCTCAGTATTTTTGGTAGCTCTCTTTTTTAAATCGCTAAATCCAAAAACCACTACAAAACTTTATATAAAAAAAGAATCAAAAGCAAAAAGAGGCTCAATTTTAACAAGTGACGGATTTACCATAGCAAAATCAAAAAAAATATACAAAGCTGTAATAAACAAAAGATTTCTTGACAAAGACAAAGAAGAACTTTTTATAGAGCTTTTTAGTATCTACTCAAATATACCTGCAAAACAAATTAGAAAAAGATTGAAAAACAAAAAAGGTGTAGTTGTTCTAAGTTACACAATAGGACAAAAAGAAGCAAAATACCTAAAAAAACTCTCCTATGAGCTAAGAAGACTAAAAGTCTTCAAACCCATAAAAGACAAAAAAAGAGGTATAGAGATAGTTCAGGGACTAAGCATCATAGAAAGCGGTGAAAAAAGAGTTTACAATTATGAAAATGCATTGACACCGCTTATAGGTTACACAAGAAAAAAAGAAATAGACGGATATACCGTAAATCATGGAGTAAAAGGGATAGAAAAAAGATTTGATGAGGAATTAAATCCAAGACAAAACGAGATAATATCAGGTCAAAGAGATGTAAACGGATATATCATTTTAAATAAAGAAAGTTTCATACAGCCAAAGATAAACGGTCTTGATATAGTTTTAACCATACCTCTTGCTCTACAGCTGAAAATAGAAAAAATGCTGGATAAAGAAAAACAAAAACTGGGTGCAAAAGAGATATTTGTAGGTGTCATGGAGTCAAAAACAGGTAAAATCCTGGCACTTGCATCATCTAACAGGTTTAATCCCAAAGATATAAAACGAAAAGATTACAACTCTTTAAATATCTCTGCCGTTGAGTTTAGTTTTGAACCAGGAAGTGTGTTTAAACCACTCACTTTTTCCATACTTCTTGACAACCATCTTATAAATCCGTATGATTTGGTAAACGGACATAACGGAAGATTTAAACTAGGAAGAAAAATCATAACGGATGAACACAAATTCAAATGGCTAAGCGCCGAAGATGTTATAGTTTATTCATCAAACATAGGTATGGCACAGCTCGCACAAAAACTTGAAGGAGCAACATTTTATGATGGTCTTATAAATTTTGGCTTTACAAAAAAAGCATGTTTTGATTTAAATCAGGAAAAAACAGGTAAAATCCCATCTGCTTTAAAACTGAATCACAAAATATACAAAGCTACCACATCTTACGGTTACGGAGTAAATGTAAACTTTATGCAGCTTCTTCGTGCATACAGTGCTTTTAACAATCTGGGAATTATGGCCAGACCATATTTTGTGCAGTATTTTTTGGATAACGGTAAAAAGATTGAGATAGAAAGAGAAGAAGGAACAAGAGCTATATCTGATGTAACGGCAAAAAGGATGCAAAAGATACTTATAAAAACTGTTTTAAAAGGAACCGGTAAAAAAGCTATAACAAAAGGCTTGATTGTAGGTGGAAAAACAGGAACAGCACATATAGCAAAGGGCGGTTCATACATTAAAAGTTACAATACATCTTTTTTCGGATTTGCAAATGACAAAACACACAGATACACTATAGGTGTGGTTGTAAGGGAACCTACAACACAACATTTTGCTTCTTTGACTGCTGTTCCGATATTTAAAAAAACAGTTGATATAATGATAGAAGAAGGGTATCTAAACCCAAATATTGTCAAGTAATCTTGTATCTCCTACGATCGCTTCAACTAGTATAACGGTATTTCCCAGTTCAACTTTGTCTATATACCCAAAATCTCTGGATAGTATCTCAATATATTCAACTTTAAGCGGTTTTAAAATTTTTCTCATCTCATTTTTTATATATTTTACATCCATTTCGCCACTGCTTATAAGAGCTCTTGCTTTGTTTAGACTTGCAGATATTTTAAGGGCTTCTTTTCTTTCATCTTTGCTAAGATATACATTTCTACTACTGTAAGCCAATCCGTCAGCCTCTCTTACCGTATCAACAGGGACAATATTCACATCCATAAAAAACTGTTTTACCATCTCTTCTATCAGCATTAACTGCTGTGCATCTTTTTTGCCAAAATATGCATTTGTAGGACTAACTATATGCAAAAGTTTGTTTACAACAGTCAAAACACCGCTGAAATGTCCCGGCCTTGTTTTTCCTTCAAGTATGTATCCTCTGATCTTTGGTGCCTGTATAAATGCTTCATCTTTTGTGTATATCTCAGAATGTGAAGGCAAAAACAAAACATCGACACCTGCAAGTTCACATATCTTTTTATCTGCATCAAGTTTGTTTGGGTATTTGTTAAAATCTTCACCTTTTAAAAACTGAGTGGGATTTACATATATGGATACAACAGTTATATCATTCTCTCTTACAGATTTTCTTATAAGGGAGAGATGTCCCTCATGCAAAGCACCCATGGTAGGAACAAAACCTGTTTTTTTGTCTGGCATTTCTTTTAGATAACTTTTTATTTCACTCACTTTGGTAAAAATTTTCATATTTTTAAGCCTTGTTGTAATATAATAA
>WFOM01000093.1 GCA_015488075.1 Helicobacteraceae bacterium
GATATGTTCCTTATACATATGAAAAAAACAAAGAGCTTGTAGATGCTATAAATTCCTTGGCAAAAGAGATAGAGATTGTATATCTTGAAGGCAATCATGATTTTCAGCTTCACAGATATTTTAAAAACATAAACATTTTTCCAATCAAAAAACATCCCGTAGAAGTCAGATGTATGGGGAAAAAAGTATGGCTTAGTCACGGTGATTTTGATGCACCTTTTGGATACAGGGCATATACATTTTTTATAAGAAACAAAGCGATACTTCCTTTTTTAAATATATATGACAGGATTACAAACCACTCTATCCTAAACTTTGTTGACAGACATATGTCCAAAAAAGATGAATGCAAAGAGCTTGAATGGTTTGAAGAGTTTTCTCTAAAGAGGATTAAAAACGGTTTTGAGTGTGATGTTTATATAGACGGTCACTTTCACCAAAACAAAAAATTTGATATAGAAGGTATAAAATATATAAATCTTGGTGCTTTTGCTTGCAATCAAAGATATTTTGTAGTAGAATACATCAATGAGGAAAAATCGTTTGATTTAAAAGAGAGGTTCCTATGAATTTAGACAATACCCTAAAAGTCGGTTCAAACGAGATGGAGCTTGTTGATTTTCGTATATACAAGCAAGAAGACGACAAAGTGTATGAAGGTATATACGGTATAAATGTCTCAAAAGTCAGAGAAATAATAAAAGTTCCAAAACTCACAGAACTGCCCGGGACACCTGAATATATAGAGGGAATTTTTGATCTAAGGGATGTTGTTATACCTGTTGTAAATCTTGCTAAGTGGATGGGTATAAAAGAACCTGAAGATGCCAAAAAAAATGCAAGGGTCATAATAACCGAGTTTAACAATGTTCTTATAGGTTTTATAGTTCATGAGGCAAAAAGGATAAGAAGGATAAGCTGGTCAGATATAGAGCCTGCATCTTTTGCAACAACTTCCGGTAACGGAAGTTTGGACGGAAGCAAGATAACCGGAGTTACAAGGATAGAGGATGATGCGGTTTTGCTTATACTTGATCTTGAGAGTGTAGTGCAGGAGCTTGGACTTTACGAACCTGAGATAGATGATGCTACAAAACAGGAGTTTGAAACATTTGACGGTATAGCTCTTATCCTTGATGACAGCCTAACAGCCAGAAAGATAGTAAAAGAGGCTCTTGAGAAGATGGGATTTGATGTTATAGAAGCAAAAGACGGAGAAGAGGGACTTGAAAAACTAAACGATCTTTATGAAGCATACGGCGAAGAGATAAATAAAAAAGTCAAGATAATCATATCTGATGTAGAGATGCCAAGGATGGACGGATTTCATTTTGCCGCAAATGTGAAAGATGATGAAAGATTTAACAAGATACCTATAGTTTTCAACTCTTCCATAAGTGATCATTTCAGTGAGATAAGAGGACAGGAAGCTGGAGGTGAGGGCTATCTCGTAAAATTTCAAGCAAGTCAGTTTTATGACGAAGTATCAAGAGTTGTAAAAGCTCATATGAAAAGTTAGAACAGGAGTATAAATATGGATGAATTTGATGAAATACTGCAGGATTTTTTAGTTGAATCTTTTGAACTTGTAGAGAAACTTGACGAGGATTTGGTAGAACTTGAATCAAGACCCGATGATCTTGATTTGTTAAACGGAATCTTCAGGGTTGCACACACTATAAAAGGTGCTTCATCTTTTTTGAACTTTGATGTTTTGACACACCTAACCCATCATATGGAAGATGTTCTAAACAAAGCACGACATGGTGAGCTAAGCATCACTCCTGATGTCATGGATGTCATTTTGGAGTCCATAGACCTTATGAAAGCTCTTTTGGACAAGATACGAGACACAGGCAAAGATGACGGTATAGATGTTGAGTTTGTTGTCAAAAAACTTGATGCCATAAGTAGTGGCGAAGATCTTTCAAATGTTGAAGAAGAATCATCCCAAAATGCATCACAAGAATCTCAGGAAGCACAAAACAATGCCGAAGAAGAAACTTCTTCAGATGAGATAGAAAGTTCATCAGAAAGCCAATCAGATTCTGCTGAGGATGAGATAGACTATGAAAACATGTCTCCGGAAGAGATAGAAGCGGAGATAGAAAGACTTCTAAAACAAAGACAGGAAGAAGACAGAAAAAAAAGAGAAGCCAAAAAGAAAAAACAGCAGTCAAAAGATGATAAAAAAGAGGAAAAACAGGAAGAAGCTAAAAAACAGCCACCTGCTCCACAACCTGTTCAAAAACAACAAACACAAGCTCCCAAAAAAGAATCACCTAAAAAACAAACGGCAAATGCTCCCGCAAAAAAATCTGCTCCAACGGTTGAACAAACCATCAGGGTTGATGTTAAAAGACTTGATCATCTGATGAATCTCATAGGTGAGCTTGTTCTTGCCAAGAACAGACTTATAAAAATATATACCGATGTAGAAGAGAGATATGAGGGTGAGCCGTTTTTGGATGAACTGACACAGGTTGTCTCAATCGTTTCTATAGTTACAACAGACCTTCAGATAGCAGTTATGAAAACAAGGATGCTTCCTGTTGGAAAAGTGTTTAACAAATTCCCTAGAATGATAAGGGATTTAAGCAGAGAGCTTAATAAAAAAATCGAGTTACAGATAGAGGGTGAAGAAACAGAACTTGACAAATCTATAGTTGAAGAGATAGGTGATCCGCTTGTTCATATCATCAGAAACTCATGTGATCATGGTATAGAATCTCCTGAAGAAAGGATAGCAAAAGGTAAACCTGAGACAGGAACTATAAAGCTAAAAGCTTTCAATGAAGGCAACCATATAGTTATACAGATAGATGATGACGGTAAGGGTATGGATCCTGATGCTTTAAAACAAAAAGCACTTGAAAAAGGTATCATCAGTGAAAAAGAAGCTGATAATATGAGTGAAAAAGAGGCTTATACACTTATCTTTAGACCTGGATTCTCAACGGCCGCACAGGTTACAAATGTAAGCGGTCGCGGTGTCGGTATGGATGTGGTAAAAACAAATATAGAAAAACTAAACGGTATTATAGAAATAGACAGCGAATTTGGAAAAGGAACATCCATAAAACTCAAAATCCCTCTAACTCTTGCCATTATACAGGCACTTCTTGTGGGTGTTCAGGAAGAAAACTATGCCATACCTTTAGCTTCTGTTTTGGAGACTGTTCGAATCTCTACAGATGAGATATACACTGTTGAGGGTAAAAGTGTTATGAGGCTAAGAGATGAGGTTTTAAGTCTTGTGCATATTGGCGATATATTTGAAGTTGAAAGGATTATAGACCAAGGTGAGCATGCATATGTGGTTGTTTTGGGACTTGGAGCAAGCAAACTCGGTATAATTGTTGACAATCTGATAGGTCAGGAAGAGATAGTTATAAAATCGCTCGGTGAATATCTAAAAGGTATAAAAGGTATAGCCGGTGCAACCATAAGAGGCGACGGTGCGGTTACACTTATAGTTGATGTTGTGGCACTGATGGATATAGCAAAAGAGGTCAGAAGCAACATTGTATCATCACAGTCACAAGAGGGTAAATCTGTCTCAAATGAGAAAAATTCTCCAAGTGACTACAGGGTTATGATAGTTGATGATTCCAAAACCGACAGAACGATTATGAGAAAAGCGCTTGAACCTCTTGGTATTACTCTTGTAGAAGCATCAGACGGGCAGGAAGCTTTAAATACTCTTAAAAATTCAGATGAGATGTTTGATGCTATGCTTATAGATATAGAGATGCCAAGGATGGACGGATACACACTTGCAAGTGAGATAAAAAAATACAACAGATACAAACATCTGCCTTTGATAGCCGTTACTTCAAGAACAAGCAAATCAGACAGGATGAGAGGTGTTGAAAGCGGTATGGTAGAGTATATAACCAAGCCTTATTCAGCTGATTATCTCTCAAGTGTAGTTCAAAGAAATATCAAATTCAAACCGGAGTTTCTATCATGAGTGACAAACTAAAAGAAGTTATAAGCAAACAGCAAAAACAGCAAGAAAGCAGTGATGCTATAATAACAGAGGATATAGTTCAGTTGGTAGGATTTATAATAGGGGATGAAGAGTATGCCGTTCCGATCCTTTCTATTCAGGAGATTATAAAACCTATAGGCTGGACAAGAGTTCCGCAGACTCCTGATTATGTCCTTGGTGTTTTCAACTTAAGAGGTAGTGTTATACCTTTGATAGATTTAAGAGCGAAATTCGGTCTGCCTCACAAAAAGATAAATGATGAAACAAGGTTTATAGTTATGAAATCAGGTGATGAAGTTGCAGGATTTGTCATAGATAGACTTACTATGGCACTCAGACTTCATAAAAAAGATATAGAACCGGCACCGGAAACAATAGACGGTGACAAAACAGTTATCGACGGTGTAGGTAAACGGGATGAAAATATTATAACTATACTAAAAGTTGACAAGCTTTTAAAAAGAGATTTTTAGATTTTGCACTATGCAAAATGTCAGGGTAGAAACAAAAGACGGTTTTTTAACACTCACCTTTACAGGTGAGATATCAATACACAATCTCCAAAGTATTATAGATTTTACGAAAAAACTCGATTTTGAGAGTTATACGGGAAAGACTATATTTGATTTTAAAGATTTGACTTCTGTTGATACTGCTTCAGCTATTTATATAAATAAGCTTTTGAAAAAATATGATATTAAACTAAAAGCTCCAAACAAGCAGATAGTTAAAATGCTTGAACTTACAAAAGAAAATAGCGACAAATCATTTGAATATAAACCGGACAAACTTGATTTTCTTCAAAAAACAGGACTATACACATATAAAAAGTTTGCATTTGTTATATCTGTTCTTAATTTTCTGGGTGAGCTTTTTGTCAGAAAAGTAAAGCTTTTAAATATAAAAAATTTCAGAACAAAAGAGTTGTTGTATGAGATAAACCAAACAGGACTTAAGGCTCTGGGTATCATAGCCCTTACAAGTTTTTTGGTTGGTATTGTCATAGCATATCAGGCTGCCGTTCAGTTAAAGATATACGGAGCAAACATATTTATAGTTGATATGATAGGAATTTCGGTTTTAAGAGAGATGGCACCTATGATAACAGCCATAGTCATAGCAGGAAGAAGCGGCAGTTCATTTACTGCGGAAATCGGTGCTATGAAGATAACCGATGAACTTGATGCGATGAGAAGTATGGGGTTTGATCCTTATTATTTTATGATAATTCCCAAAATACTTGCTTTGATAATTGTTCTTCCCATACTTATATTTATAGCAGATATGTTTGGGATTTTAGGAGGTGCCATTATCTCAAAGACAGAACTTGATTTGTCGTTTATGTTTTTTATAGACAGGTTTAATGAAGTAATAGCATTTAAACATTTTTTTATAGGTATTTTCAAGGGTCCTTTTTTTGCTTTTTTGATAGCTGTTATAGCAATATACAGAGGTCTTAATGTCAAAGATGACACACAAAGCATAGGAAAAAACACAACCAAAAGTGTTGTTGAGTCCATTTTTGCTGTAATAGTGTGTGATGCACTCTTTTCTGTTGTATTTACAAATCTGGGAATATAATGCAAGATATCATAAAAGTAGAAAATCTTACAACTTTTTTTGATGAGAAAATAATACATAACAAGATATCTTTTAATGTCAAAAAAAATGAGATATTTGGCATACTGGGACCAAGCGGATGCGGTAAAACCACACTTCTTAGAGAGCTTTGTCTGCTGGAGAAAAACTTCAACGGAGATGTAAATGTTTTGGGATATGATTTTAATAGACTTTCCCAAAAAGATGAACAAAAACTAAAAGAAAGCTGGGGTGTTTTGTTTCAGTTTGGTGCTTTGTTTTCATCTTTGAATGTTTATGAAAATATTCAAAAACCTCTTTTGGAATATACAAAACTTGATAAAAAACTAATAGATGATATAATTAGGTTTAAGATAGACATAGTAGGTTTGAAACAAAGTGATGCATATCTTTATCCTTCCGAGCTTAGTGGAGGCATGAAGAAAAAAGCGGCGCTTGCAAGAGCTTTGGCTCTTGATGCAAAACTGCTGTTTTTGGATGAGCCTACAAGCGGGCTTGATCCGATTTCGGCAAGAGAATTTGATGCTCTTATACTAAAATTAAGAGATTTGTTGGATCTGAGCATAGTTATGGTTTCTCATGATTTAAGAAGCATATATGACACTATAGACAGGTTTATAGTTTTAGATGATAAAAAAATAGTCTATGATGGCGATATAAAAGGTGTAAAAGAGGTAAAAAACAGCTTTATAAACACCTTTTTTTCTTTGGGAGATAGTGTATGAACAACAAAACAAACTACACGATAGTCGGTGTTTTTGTTATTTTGGGATTTGTTTTGATATCTTTTTTCGGATACTGGATGTTAAAACCAAAAACAAACGAAGAGCTTTCTTATTATCTTATATATTTTGATGAATCTGTTTTGGGGCTTAATGTAAATGCACCGGTAAAATACAAAGGTATAGAAGTCGGAAAAGTTGAAAAACTTTCTATAAATCCAAATAACCCTGAACAGATATCCGTTTTGATATCGGTTAAAAAATCAACACCAATAAGAACTTCAACAAGAGCTAAACTCACACCTCAGGGTATAACAGGTCTAAGTTATATAAATCTTATACTCGGTAACAAAAACTCTCCCACTTTAAAAAAGCAAAAAGGTCAAAAATACCCCGTGATAAAAACAGAAGTTTCGTTTTTTTCATCACTTCAGTCAGGTTTTAACGATATAACAAGTCAGATGTATGTTGCTCTTAAAAATTTAAATGAGGTTATAAA
>WFOM01000094.1 GCA_015488075.1 Helicobacteraceae bacterium
ATTATTAGCAGTTGCTACTGCTTATATTCTTTGGAAAAATCTTTTATCAAGTCCTATTCATAGGTCTTAAACTACCAAGTGGCTAAATACCGTTGGGATTTCTGCCTCTAAAGTGAAAAAATAAATATATATATATCATATTTTAGCTACAATTTGTCCTATAGCTATGGAACTATCGTTTGGGGGAAGTTTATCTGAGATTATAATATTTTCAAATCTTTTAAAGAGGAGTTCTAAAAGAACCCTATTTTGAAAAACACCGCCACTTACAACCAATGGCAAGCTTATATATGGCTTATATAGAGTATCTATAATATCTACTAAGGTGTTGAAAAATTTTGATACAGCTATAGTGCGATCTTTTTCCTCTAAAATTTTTTTTATCATAGGGAGTATATCTATCGTGGTATCTTTAATGATATATGGGTAAGATTTTGTAACTTTGCTGTCATAATACCTCTCTAACAACATCCCACTCTCACCCTCATAACTTATAGTTTGAGATATACCTAGCAAAGAAGCTACTGCATCAAAAACTCTACCCACAGATGATGTTAGCGGTGAGTTAAGGGATCTTTTCCAAGCTATATAATGGTTTTTTAATTCTGTTTTACTAAAAGATAATGTGGTGTGATTTTTTAGTTTTAAGGTATCCTCATTAAATATCTCAAAAAGTAAAGACAAAGCTACTCTTCTTGGTTCTTTTATAGCTTTTTCTCCGCCAAGTAGTTTAAAATATGAAAAATGAAAAATCCTATCATAACCTTTATAATCACAAACTAAAAACTCACCTCCCCAAAGATTTCCATCATCCCCGTAACCTGTTCCGTCAAATGCAACACCAAAAACCTTGCCGGTTATATTTTTCTCTGCCATTACAGAGAGTATATGTGCATAATGGTGTTGCACACTTTTTGAGGCTTTATTTTTATCTTTTATCATATTTTTAGCAAGTTTTGTAGACTCATAATATGGATGTTTATCATATGCCATAACTGTTGGATTGAAGTTGTATATATCTACTAATCTATCCAATGTTTTTTTATAATGTGAGATAGACTCTATACTATGTAGATCCCCGATATACCCTGATGCTACAATCTTATCGTCAAACCCTATAGCAACAGTGCTTTTTTGATTTGCTCCAAAGCCAAGTGTATCATTTTCTAATCTAAAAGGTAGTTTTATATTTATAGGTGCATAACCTCTAGCTCCCCTTAATACTATAGTCTTTTCACCAACTACCATCAAAACGGAATCATCACAAACATTTACTATCTCTCTGTTATGATCTAGTATAGCATCATAAACACCTTTTAATCTTTTTATATCTTTAAATGTGGTGCATATAGGTTCGTTAGATATATTTGCAGAGGTTGCTACTAGTGGCTTATTTATTATATCTAAGAGTAAAACATGTAGTGGAGTATATGGTAAAAATATACCTATGTAATCTAAACCGGGTGCTATATGTTTTAAATTTTTTCTTGATTTGAGTAAAACTATAGGTCTTTCTTGAGACAAAAGCAGCTCTTCCTCTTTTTTTGAAATAAATGCTAACTTTTTTGCTTGTTTGATATCTCTTACCATAACCGCTAACGGTTTTGTCGGTCTTTTTTTTCTCTCTCTTAATTTTAGTATAGCTTCTTCATCGGTTGCATCACACATCAAATGGAAACCACCGACACCCTTTAGTGCTAAAATCTTACCCTCTTTTAAAATCTGTGCCGTCTTGTCTATGATAAATTTTTGCTCTATATCTAATCTTTTGTCATCTAAATACAACTCTAACCGAGGTCCACACTCAAAACATCCTATAGGTTGTGCATGATACCTTCTATCTAATGGATTGTTGTATTCCTCTTGGCACTTTTTACACATCTTAAAAAACTTCATAGATGTGTTTTTTCTATCGTAAGGTAAAGAGTAGATTATAGAGTATCTAACACCGCAGTTTGTGCATGTTATAAATGGATACTTATATCTTCTGTTGTTTTTATCAAAAAGCTCTTTTTCACACTCTTGACATATACTTATATCTGGAGGGATAGTTGCTACTTTTTTACCTATAGCATCACTTTGGATGATAGCAAAATCTTTAAACTGTTTATATTTTATAGTTTTGACTTTTATGTTATTTATAGATGCTAAAGGCGGTATATCTTTTTGAAGTTGATTTAAAAAATTATCAAACTGTTCTTTAGTTGCATTTAATCTGATGCAAGCTCCATATGTTGTGTTGCAAACATCACCTTTTAAATTTAATCTATGAGCTAACGAAAAAACAAAAGGTCTAAATCCAACACCTTGAACTACACCCTCTATATCTATTTTATAAGTAGAGGGCTCCATATACTGCATTCTCCTTACCTATAGGTATGTTTTTATTAAAAAGCGGGTTGTATCTACCAAGTGTTCTTATTATCCTTGCATAAAGTGCCTGATTTGCAAATGTATCACCACACATAACTATAGTCTCTGTTTTTAGCTTTTCTATAAGTTCAGATACTATCTCACCTATATAATCACCAAACGATTCATATATGCTATAACAAAGAAAATTTGTCTCAACATCTGCAATCTGATAGCTCATGATACTTGCCAAAAAAGCAAAATTATCAAATCTGTTATCTTTTAGGTGTGTATCTACTTGCAAGCCGCCTTTACCCAAAAAACTAAGAGCAGAAGCTGAAATGCCTCTTAAGCTTTCATCTTCAAGACCCAACACTATAGCGGCAACCTTAAAAAGATTTTCATTTTTATCAAGATTATCTAATCTTTGCCATCTTTTTGGAAACTTTTCTTTATAGTTTTTTACTAGTTTATCAGAACCATCTCTAAGTGATGCTATATTTTCCCAAAAATTTTCTGTTTTAAACTCAACTGACGGTATAACATTTATAACCTGTTTTGAATTATAATAAAGAAATGATAATTGATCCTCAAAATAAACCCCTATAGCTTTTTTTTCAAGTTTATCATGCTCTGCTAAGACAGACACCATAGATGCTTCATATTGTTTAAATCTTACTTCATTTTTATGTATGCACTCTATAGGTTCATTATCTAAAATTCTAATCTCTTTTGTTTTAAAAGAGTCAAATTTTTCCATATCGTCTATGATAT
>WFOM01000095.1 GCA_015488075.1 Helicobacteraceae bacterium
GGGTTATTTATTTTAAGATTTACGGAAATTTTCATAAAGTTGATGAGAATTTTTACCGTTCAGCCCAGCTTTACAGCTTTAACCTTCCTTATTATGTAAAAAAACACAACATAAAAACGATTTTAAATCTTCGTGGAAAATCTAATGAAGCATGGTATCTGGATGAATTAAAAATATCCAGAGATTTAAATGTAACTCATATAGATTTTGGCATACCTGACAGAGAAAAAATTCCTCTAAAGAAGATGTATCAAATTATAAATATCATCAAAAAAGCAAAAAAACCTATACTTGTTCACTGTAAAGCCGGAGCCGACAGGACATCTCTTGTAACTGCACTTTATCTTTACGATATAAAAAAAGACGAAAATGCAAAAGATGCCATATCGCTTTTGTATGGACATTTTCCTTATCTTGGCTCAAAAACAGTCGCTATGGATAAAAGCTTTGAAGATTTTATCGTATATAACAAAAGTAAAAAATAATCTCTATACTTAGCAAATAGATGTTGTTGGTTTGTCTATATAAAATCCTTGAGAATAGTCTATACCCAAATCTTTAACTATATCCAAGACAATACTTGAATTTACATATTCTGCTACTGTTTTTATACCAAGTTTTTTTGCAAAACTAACTATCGTTTTAACAACGATGTATGACGATTCATCTACATCTATGTTTTCTATAAGTGAGCCGTCTATTTTTATATAGCTTGTTCTGAGTTTTGATATATATGAAAAATTAGAATAACCACTACCAAAATCATCAATAGCTATTTTTGCACCGTATCTTGAAATCTCGGTTATAAACCTGTCTATCTTTTTAAAATCCTCTATAGCTTCGTTTTCTACTATCTCAAATGTAACTCTGTTTGATACTGGTGAGTTGTGAAGTTTTTCTATGATAAAGTCAAATATCTCGGAGTTCATTATATCTTCTATCGATAGATTTATATTAAAATCAAAATCAAGATTCTCAAATGTTTTAAAAGATTTGTCTATGATGATTTTTGTGACTTCGTTGTAAACTTTTATCTTTTTTGAAACAGGTATGAAAAGTTTTGGAGATATTATCTTGTCATTTTCATCTATCATTCTTGCAAGACATTCATATTTTGTTATCTTGCCTGTTTTATTGTCGACTATAGCCTGAAAAAAAGGTTCTATTTTGTTATTTTTGACCGCATTGTAAACTATCTGTGAAAACTCAAGGTTTCTTTTGTATTCGTTTTCAAGCTCCATATGGTTCTCATATATCCAAAAAGGAAGTTTTTTCTCTTTTGCATAAGCCATGGCTATAGAGACTTTTGAAAATATGTTAGCCTTGTCTCTAAGTGAAGATGATGCAAGAGTAAATTCTACAAAAAGCTTTGTATCCTGATAAATTATATCTATGGTTTTTAAACTATTATAACTTTTTTTCAGAAATTTTTTTAAATCATAAAATCCCATACTTCTGTTTAAAAGCACGGCATAAATCGCACCTGAGAGTCTGTAAACGGAGGAGTCGCTAAATAGGTGTTTTAAAAATTCACCTACTTTTTCAAGCACATAGTCACCCACAACAAAACCGTAAAAGTTGTTTATATTTTGGAAATTGTCTATCTTTATCAGTATAAGATTGCAGTCGTTGTTTTCTTCAAGGTCTTTTCTGAGTTTATACATATTTGGAAGATTGGTGAGGTTGTCTATAAAATATCTTGTAAACAGCTTGTCTCTGTATTCTTCAAGTTCACTGCACTGCGATACAAGCTCTTTGTATAGGTTGTAGGCTATCTGTTCAAGGTTGTCTGTATCTTCTTTTGTTTCATAAACAAGTATATGTGCTTTTAATCTTTCTTCATGTTTTAAAAGAGCAATATCATCAATGCCAAGCTCTTTTTTAAGCTCTTTTTTCAGATTTTGCACCAAAACGGTGTTGTGCATATATGCAACAATCTGTATATGATAGCTTTGACCCAAGTCTTTTTTTAACTCTGCTATGGTCTCAACTACATCTGCTGCTGAAGTTAGGGTATAGTTTTTTATGGTAATATTGTCAAATTTATAC
>WFOM01000096.1 GCA_015488075.1 Helicobacteraceae bacterium
ATACAAGAGGCATTAAACGAGATAAAAAGAGGAACGGCAGAGATAATAGATGAAGAAAGAATAAAAAAACTTTTAAAAGATTACTATGAAGAGGGAAAAACCTACACCGTAAAAGCAGGATTTGATCCGACAGCACCGGACTTGCACTTAGGACACACCGTTTTACTTCAAAAACTGGCAACTTTTCAAAAATACGGAGCAAGAGTCCAGTTTCTTATAGGCGATTTTACGGCAACCATAGGTGACCCGACAGGTAAAAGTGCCACAAGAAAGATGCTGAGTGAAGATGAAATTAAAAACAATGTTAAAAGTTATACCGACCAGGCATTTAAAATACTCGATAAAGAAAAAACAGATATAGTGTTTAACAAAGAATGGCTTGAAGCACTTGGTGCGGAAGGAATCATCTCTTTGGCTACAAATCTGACAGTTGCCAGAATGCTAGAGAGGGATGATTTTTCAAAAAGATATGCATCAAATACACCAATAGCCGTAAGTGAATTTTTATACCCTCTTTTGCAAGGGTATGACAGTGTTCATCTAAAAAGCGACATAGAGATTGGAGGAACAGACCAGAAGTTTAACCTTTTGATGGGAAGACAGCTTCAAAAAGCCTACGATGTAGGCAAACAGCAGGCTGTTTTAATGATGCCCATACTTGAAGGGCTTGACGGTGTTATGAAGATGAGCAAGTCGCTTGGCAACTATATAGGTGTAACTGAAGAACCAAACGATATGTTTGCAAAAGTTATGAGCATATCTGATGAATTGATGTGGAGATACTATGAACTTTTATCATCTTTGCCTTTAAGTAAAATTGATGAATTAAAAAAAGGTGTTCAAAACGGTTCGCTCCATCCAAAAAAAGTAAAAGAGGATTTGGCTTACGAGATAACCGCAAGGTTTCATGATGAAGAAAAAGCAAAAAATGCAAAAGCAGAATTTGACAGAGTTCATGCCAAAAGTCAAATCCCGACAGATATAGACGAGTATGAATTAGATGGACCGGTATGGATAGCAAAAGCTCTGGTTGAATGCAAAATAGAGCCTTCAACATCACAGGCAAGAAGAGATATAAAACAGGGTGCTGTCAAAATAAACCAAGAAAAAGTAACAGATGAACAGTTACAGCTTGAAGAAGGTGAATACATACTTCAAGTCGGAAAAAGAAAGTTTGCAAAAGCAAGGGTTAGGTAATGAGTTTTAAACCGTTAAAGATAGGAAAATACACCATAGAAAAACCGATAGTTCAAGGTGGTATGGGTGTAGGTATAAGTTGGGACAAACTTGCAGGAAGTGTCTCCAAAGAAGGTGGTCTTGGAGTTATAAGTGCCGTTGGAACAGGATATTATGAAAACAAAAAATATGTTGACAAACTAATAGCCCAAAGACCTCTTGACACGGCAAACTTTTACTCAAAAAAAGCTTTGCACAAAATTATAGAAAACGCAAGAAAGATATGCGGTGACAAACCGCTTGCCGCAAATGTTTTGTATGCTATAAACGACTATGGAAAAGTTGTTAGAGATGCATGTGAAGGTGGTGCTGACATTATCATAACAGGAGCGGGTCTTCCTACAAATATGCCTGAATTTACAGAAGGATTTCCGGATGTCGCTTTGGTTCCGATAGTATCATCACCAAAAGCTCTTTCTATCATATGTAGAAGGTGGGAAAAAAGATACAAAAGGATACCGGATGCTGTTATACTTGAAGGTCCAAAATCAGGAGGCCACCAGGGATTTACATACGAGCAGTGCTTTATGGAAGAGTATCAACTTGAAAATCTCGTAGCTCCTGTTGTTGAAGAAGCCAAAAAATGGTCTGATAATATGCCGGTTATCGCTGCAGGCGGTATATGGGACAAAAAAGATATAGAGTATATGATGAGTCTTGGTGCCAGCGGAGTTCAGATGGGAACCAGATTTATAGGCACATACGAGTGTGATGCTCACGAAAATTTTAAGCAAGTTCTTTTAAATGCAAAAGAAGAAGATATAATCTTGATGAAATCACCTGTGGGATATCCTGCAAGAGGTGTAAGAACAAACCTTACATATCTAGTTGAAAAAAGAGAAGGTCCGGATATAAAATGTATTTCAAATTGTGTTGCACCTTGTAAAAGGGGTGAAGAAGCAAAACAAGTCGGTTTTTGTATAGCCGACAGACTAAGTGATGCACACTTTGGAAATCTTGAAACGGGACTCTTTTTCAGCGGCTCAAACGGATACAGATTAAACGAGATAATCTCCGTCAAAGAATTGATGGAAAAACTTACCCAGGGTGAATAACTTTGGGTAGAGTGTTTGTTGCATTTATTTTAATATTTTCTATAAACCTGTATGCTCTAAGTGACAGCGAACTTTTAAAACAGGCAAACAAAAATCTCTCATCATCCGACAAAAACAAAATATTTAAAGCTTACAACACATACAAGTCAATCTATCTAAAAGCCATATTAAACGACAATGAAACACTAAAACAAAAAGCACTTTACGGTATAGTCAAAAGCGGAGAAAAACTTCATATAGATATAACAAACTACAAAAAAGAGTTAAAACTGAAATATATCCCTCAAAAAAACCAAAATCAAAAAGCAAAAAAAGCAAAAAAAACAAAATCAAAACCAAAACTTTTAAGAAATATAAACAAACTAAAATCGATATACTGGTCAAATGGAAAACTTGTGTTGAAATTTGACAAAAACCTTAAAAACAGATGTGTAAACTACTTTAAAC
>WFOM01000097.1 GCA_015488075.1 Helicobacteraceae bacterium
AAACTATACAAAGTAGAGGTTAACTCTCTTGATCCTTATCAGATTTTTTGTTTACAAGAGGAGCTTAACAGATTTGGTGTTAAGTATGTTTTTGCCAAATCAAAAACAGATACAAAGCTTTATGTTGTTTCAAAAAATGTCAAAAAGCTTAAAAAGCTTGCAGATGCATTAAAAAGATACAACATTATAGCTACAATCAAATTTTACAAAGAGGTGAGTTTATGAAAAAATACACTATAGTAGTATGTGACCATATACATCAATCAGGTCTTGATCTGCTTAAAAATGATCCTGATATAAACTATATAAATGCGGCAGATATGCCAAAAGACAAACTTGTTACAGAGGTTATACCAAATGCGGATGTGGCAATAACCAGAAGCTCAACAGATGTTGATGATTTTTTCCTTGACAATGCAAAAAATTTAAAAGCTATTGTAAGAGCAGGTGTCGGTGTTGACAATGTAAATATAGACAGATGCTCAAAAGAGGGTATAATCGTTATGAATGTTCCAACTGCAAACACCATTGCGGCAGTTGAGCTTACTTTTGCCCATATGCTTTCTTGTATGAGAGCTTTTCCTTATGCACACAGCCATCTAAAAGACCAGAGAATCTGGAAAAGAGAAGCATGGTATGGTTATGAGCTAAAAGGTAAAAAACTTGGTATCATAGGTTTTGGAAACATAGGAAGCAGGGTAGGTATAAGAGCAAAAGCATTTGAGATGGATGTTATAACATATGACCCTTACATAGACCCTTCAAAAGCAACTGACCTGGATATAAAATACACAACAAATTTTGATGATATACTTGAGTGTGATGTTATAACCATACATACACCGAAAAACAAAGAAACTATAGATATGATAGGCAAAGAAGAGATTGCCAAAATGAAAGACGGTGTTGTTCTTATAAACTGTGCAAGAGGCGGTTTGTATAACGAAGAAGCACTTTATGAAGGTTTAAAAAGCGGAAAAATAAGATTTGCAGGTATAGATGTGTTTAAAAAAGAACCTGCAACCGACAACAAACTTCTTGATTTAAACAATATTACGGTAACACCGCATCTTGGTGCAAATACTCACGAATCACAATACAACATAGCAACTCAGGCGGCTTCAAATGCCATCTCTGCAGCCAAGGGTATATCGTATCCAAATGCACTCAACCTTCCTATAGACGAGTCAAAAATCCCTTCTTTTGTAAAACCGTTTTTGGAGATGGGACAAAAGCTTGGATTTATGGCAGCCCAGATGAACAAAACAAAAATAGCATCTATAAAAGTAAGCGGGCAGGGTGATATAGCAAACTATCTTAACTCACTTGTTACTTTTGTAGCAGTTGGAGCTATGAGTTTTAGAAGTGATGATGCCATCAACTATGTAAATGCGACATTTATAGCCGAAGAAAAAGGTATAAAGCTTGATTTTGAAGAGCTTAAAGAATCAAATGTTTACAAAAATCTTATAAGAGTAAAACTAACAACTACAGACGGACAGACGACAACAGTTTCCGGAACGATTTTTGACGACGGAAAAGAGAGAATCGTATGCCTGAACGGATTTGATATAGAGGTCCCTATAAAAGGTGATATGATTTTGTTTAAAAATACCGATATACCGGGAGTTATAGGCTCAGTCGGAACTATACTCGGCAACAACGGTGTAAATATAGCTGACTTTTCACTTGCAAGAAACGAGCAAAAAGAAGCACTTGCGGTTATATTAGTCGACAATGAAGTCTCAAACAATGCATTGAGCGAGCTTTCAAATCTTGATGCTTGTCTGAAAGTAGATTATATAAGATTTTAAGATTGGCAAAAAAAGCCAATCTTTTTAAAAGTCTCCCGTTGCAGCTTTTGCAGGGATTGTCTCCATTGCTTTCTTTACTTCCAAAGCCGCATTTAACATCTTCTCAGGAAGTGGAAATCCACCGTGAATAGCAAGTGTCAAATCCATAGTTATCAAAACCCTTTTACCGCTTGCATACTCTAAGAGCATTATTCTACAAGGCATAAATCCGCCGTAATATCTTGAATAGTCAAGAAAAATTCTGGCAGTTTTCAGATTACAAAGTGAAAAGATTCTTGCATAAACTATTTTGTTCGGATGTAAAACTTTGCCGTTTTCATCATATATAGGCTCGTTGTCAAAGTCAACCAAAACACCCTGTGCATTTTTTTTCGGTCTGAACATTGTAACATCGCCTGTTACTCTGAGGTTCATCTCTTCAGTCAAAGATTTTATGGTATCTGCTATATCGTCATTTGAGAGATCTTCACTTGAGAGTTTTACCTCATACTCTTTCATCATAGCTTTTGCGGGATCACCATCTTTTAGTATTTTTGCAAACATATCCATAAATGCCGGCAAAGCACCGCTGTCAAGCTTTGATACGCCGCCTATCATAGGACCAAATGCAAACATTGCAACTATCAGAACCGCTACAAACAAACCACCAATCACAGCCAATATATTTTTTACCATCAGATTTCCTTTATTTTGATTTTTTTATCGTAACCACTATGGCACCTCTTAAATCTCCCATTTTGTATCCGAAAGCTTTGTCATGCGGATAAAGTTTTTTTATCTCACTGTAGAGTTTTTTGTTTTTAGCTATATCGCCGTGGCATACAAGACATACACCTTTGGAGATCACAACCGGTTTGTAAACCTTTATCACATCGCCTTTGTCGTGAACTATATCTTTTGGCTTTTCACCTTTTTTAAAATGGCTCTGCATAGTCAAAAGGATGCCCAGTTCTTCACCTACAGGATAGTTTGAGGGATTTCTGTTTTTTAGAGATACTCTTTTTACATCTATACTTTTTCCGTATTTGTCGCTGACTTTTTTTGTAAGCTTCAAAGCATTCAGGTTACAAAACTTCAGTGCAGATACCGCACCGTTTGTTTTTAGTTCTCTTTTGAGATTTGAGCCGAGTGTTTTTAGCAGATCTTTAGCGACTTTGTCTGCTATTTGTGTATAATTCTCTGCAGATACTGCTGAAGCCAACAGGGATGCAACAAACAACTTTTTCATTAGATGCTCCTACTTGATTTCATTAGGACAGGAAAGCTCCATATTTATAACCATATCGTTACCTTCTTCTGTGGCATAAAATCTGTGTTTTTTACACCACGAAGCATTGGCATGGTTTACAAACTTTAAAACTTCCAGTTCAGCTTCCTCTTTTGAACTGAATGTTTTTGACAAAACTTCATCGGTTCTTGCATCTTTTTTTGCACATCCGCATTTTTTTTCAAGTTTTATTTTATACATATCACCTCCAGATTACTTTTTTAACAAAATATAACTTTGTATTATAC
>WFOM01000098.1 GCA_015488075.1 Helicobacteraceae bacterium
GCTGACTGAGGTTATGATGTTTGGATCTATGTTTATGATCCTTACATACTATTTTGATTTGCATCCAAGAGAGTTTTATGAAGCATCAGGGCATCTTAACAGATGGCTTGGTGGAACAAACACCGTTATACTTTTGATCTCGGCTTTTACTATGGGGCTTGGCCTTTTAAAAATGAGAGCAGGAGATATTAAGGGTGCCAAGGTTATGATAGTTATAACCATGCTTATAGCACTTACATTCCTTGGTATAAAAGGTGTTGAGTGGACAGAAGAATATCATCACGGAATCTTTTTGGGTCTTGATGCACTTCAACCTGGAAATCCACACTCTAAACCATTAGGTGAAATCATATTTTACGGTATGTATTTTACCATGACAGGTTTGCACGGAGTGCATGTCTTTTTAGGTGTTTTGCTTATGGTATGGTTGTTAAAAAGGATAAATGCAGGAAAAGTAACACCAGATCACTATATATTACATTTCAATATAGCACTTTATTGGGATTTGGTTCACCTTATATGGGTATTTGTTTTCCCATACTTTTATATGATAGGTGCCGGCGATCCATTGGGAGGAGGAATTACACATGGACACTAAGATAGATACACAGGCTTACAATGAATCAAAATCTATATATATAAAGGTTTTGATAGGTTTACTTGTTTTGACGGCTATAACATTTGTTCAGCCATATACATTTATGCCTGAGCATAATTTTGGTATTCAGATGCTTATAGGTTTTGCTAAAGCACTTTTGATAGTTTTATATTATATGCATCTAAAAGGTCAAAGTCTTATAAGTATAGTTGTGGTTTTTTCACTTGCACTTGTTGCATTTTTCTTTTTGGTTGTGATAATAGATGTAAAACACTTTCAATTTGCAGATGTAAGTTATATAACAACTGGTGGTGTAGAACTTCACCACAGTGCAGAGTAAGGAGTAGGTATGTTACAAAAGCACATGTTAGATGGTTTTGCAGGCTCTAGTGCCGCAACCTTTGCAAAAGATGTAAATAATGCGATAGAAGTAAATTTTTGGCTATCTTTGCTTCTTTTTGCATCTGTTGTTGTTCCTATGCTTTATTTTGCATGGAAATACAGAGCAGATAAAGTAAAAGATGAAGATATAAGTAATGTAACACACAATACCCTGCTAGAGATTGCATGGACAGTTATACCTACTGCTATTTTGATGGTGTTTTTCTGGTATGGCTATGATGCTATGAGGATTTTAAGAACCATGCCTGATGAAAAAAACAGTATTGTTATATATGTAGAAGGTAGTAAATGGAAATGGAGATATGAATACCCGCCAAACGAAAAAGGTTTTGTTCACAAACTGGGTGGAGCATACATAAAACCTGTATTGGACGAGAACGGCAATGTTATAAAAGAAGGTGGAGTGGGAAAATCAGCACTTTATGTGCCTGTAAATACAAACATAATCTTAAAAATGACAGCACCGCTTGGTGATGTTATACATTCTTTTTACATTCCGGCATTTAGAATGAAAGAGGATGTTGTTCCTGGTCGTATAACTAAGCAATGGTTCAACTCAGACAAAATTGGTGAATACGATGTAGAGTGCGCTGAGTATTGCGGTGCTGATCATGCTTACATGCTGTCAAGAGTTGTTGTAATGCCAAAAGACAAATATTATGCATGGTTTAACAGTAATGAAGATACACCAAAAGGTAATTATGACAAAACACCAAGTGCCATCTTGCAGAGATACGGATGTAAAAGCTGTCACTCTGTAAATAATGACAAACTTATTTATGGTCCTACCCTAAGTAAAAGAGTATTGACTAAAGAGCAAGTGCTTGATGTTATAAAAAACGGTCAGCACAAACTTGGTTATGCTATGGGTGCTATGCCTGCAGGATTACTAAAAGGCAAAGAGGCCAAAGAGGTTGCAGAGTATGTAGCCGGTGGTATGAAAGGCAAACAGCCTGCTGCTTTCTCTACATGTAGCGGATGCCACGGTCAAGATGGAAAAGGTCAGTATGGAACTGCTCCTAGTTTGGTGAGTTATGATGCTGAACTCTTGAAACATGTTTTCAAAAACGGAAAAGAGGGTATGTATGGTAAGATGCCAAAATTCCCATATATAACAGATGAAGAGATTCAAATAATTGCAGAATATTTGAATAAGACAAAATGATTAAAGATTTTATCTCTTTAACCAAGTTTCACCTCTCGTTTGCTGTAAGTCTTTCAGCTTTTTTTGCCTATATAATGGCAAGAGGAGAGGTTAGGCTTGATGCATTTTTGGCTACTTTTGCAGTTTTGCTTGTAGCTATGGGGGCTTGTGTTATAAATGAGGTTCAGGAGTATAAAACAGATGCTTTGATGGAGCGAACAAAACACAGACCTATAGCATCAGGGAGAATCTCTCCTACAACCGGTATAGCAATAGCTTTTATCCTGGTTGCATCAGCTTTGTATTTGATTTATAATCTTATAGGGATGCTTGGTGTTGACTTGTTTTTGTTCTCACTTATATGGTATAACATGTTTTATACTCCGCTTAAAAAGAGATTTTCATTTGCGGTAGTTCCAGGAGCCATACTTGGTGTTATACCGCCTGCAGTTGGTTGGAGTGTTGCCGGAAGAAGCCTACTTGATGAGCAGTTTATAGCTGTTGGCATATTTTATTTTATATGGCAGGTCCCACACTTTTGGTTGCTTGTGATGCTGTATCACAAAGATTACAAAGATGCAGGGTTCCCAACCGTTATGAAACTTTTTGGCAAAATCTCACTTCAAAGAGTAACTTTTGTTTGGCTTGTTTTTACCATATTTGCAGGTGTATATATGGTTTTGACATTTAATGTTACAAATATAATATTTTTGGCTTTGTTTTTGGCTATAGCCGTATATGCTTATATAACAAGTCTGGAACTTCTTAAAAAAGATTTTGATTTAAAAAATGCAAGGAAAATTTTTTACAAAATAAATGCTTCTTTTCTTTTGGCTATAGTTTTGACTTCTGTTTATCAGGCTGTTTATCTGTAATTAATCCTTTGGTAATATAATCCCAATAAAAAAAGGATTAATTATGCAACATTCTCTCTCTGACATTCTTTCGATATTTACAAAAGATGACGGCTCAAGAAGAGTTATACCTGACTTGTCTAAGTTTGGCGGCAGTTCTCCAAAGTCTGTAATAATCACTATACTTTTACTGCCGGTTATTTCTTATGCAATATTTTTTAACCCTTTTGTATTTAACAAGCTTGGACTTTTAACAAGTGTTGTAGCTTACATTATATCTATGTCTGTAATTATATTTAGTTCTTTTTTGATAGTAACATCTAAAC
>WFOM01000099.1 GCA_015488075.1 Helicobacteraceae bacterium
GATTCAAACTCACTTGTTTATGCTTTTTACAGATATGTAAATCCTTACAACAAAGGTGTCATAACAGGTAAAGCAGAATTTGAAGAAAAAAAAGATTTTAGCGGCTGGATAGTAAACTCTGAAATAAGAAACATAGGTTTTTCACCTGAAATATTTATAGTTAAAAACAATCTTGTTCACATTATAGCAAAGGACAGTTCACATGGAAAGAATGTGGATGTTGACATACCTTACAGTAAGATTAACAAACTTCAGGGATTTGTTCCAAAACATATAAAAGGTCTCGAAAGTGAAAATGATTTGAGTTTTATTGTAGGAGCATCCTTAAACTACTATGAATGGAAAGCACAAAACAAAATAGAAGGAGAATACGGTTCTTTCAATGCTTCACTTGATTATGATATAGCTGCAAATACTTTCCTGTCATATTATATGCAGGGCAGATACAAAAACACTCAACTATCTGTCACATATCTTAGAAACAAAGCAGAAAAAAAATACGGCATAAACAATGCCGCTTCAAGCTATCTTTTTGCAACTTTTGATTTTAACAACATCTTTTCATCAACATCCACACTGAGGATAGGGTATGAAACCGGTAATATAAATGCCATATCAAGGCTTAATACCTCCGGTGATTCAACAAAAATTTACAACTATAGCGGTGATAAGAGTTTCTCAAACAAACTAAACAGATACTATTTTCTGATAATGCAGGAAAAAGGTATCTTTTACGGTTTTGAATATACAAAATACAAAATGCCCTCACTCCTTGGATACGGCAAAAAAGGCAATGTTAAATTTGGAGTTTTTGACCCTGAAACAAATATACAAAAATATACTATCAAATTCGGCTACGACAAGCTTTACTATGCAAAAAGATATGAGACGGTTTTTTCAAGATTTTATTATGACGGCTCTATCGAAGGCGGTATAGGATACATAAATGCATCAGACAATGCCCAAAATATAGCAAAAAATCAGGCACAAGCCCTTGGATACAGCGATATAAGCTATCCCATAAGTTTTGTAGTAGGCGGAGTTTTAAATGTGGGATATCTTTACCAAAACAGAGTCAAATATTTTCACGGTCTTGGTATATCCTCACAGATAGGATTTAGAGTAAAAGGTCTTTACTATATAAGCGGCAGTTCAAAAGACACTCAGGATAACTCAAACGATTTGAGTTTTGAATTTCAAAGATATGACTTACGGTATGGCCCTTATATCTCTATAAACCTAATATTATAAATGTTACTTTTTTTCACATTTAAGAAATTTATACTAAAATTTATGTAACTATATGTAACATATTGACTTTGCGGTTTATATTATTGGCTATAATCCGTTTTAAATTCAAAAATAGGAAAAGACTATGGCATTTATGGATGAATACAAAGCACATGTAAAAGAGAGAGAAGCTTTAGGTATCCCACCGTTACCACTTAGTGCAGAATGGACTAGAGATTTAATAGAGATTATAAAAAACAAAGAAGGTGATATGGAAGAAAACCTGAACCTTCTTGAAAACAGAGTTCCACCCGGTGTTGATGATGCGGCATATGTCAAAGCTGCCTTTTTAAACGACATAGTATCTGGCAAAGTTAAAGTTGATGCTATAAGCCCGGTTAAAGCTGTTGAATTGCTTGGACAAATGCTTGGCGGTTACAATGTTAAACCGCTTATAGATGCACTCTCAAACAGTGACAGTGCAGTTGTTGATGCGGCAGTTAAAGCACTAAGTCATACACTGCTTGTATATGATGCATTTAATGATGTTGAAGAACTTTACAAAGCAGGAAATGAAGCAGCAAAAAAAGTTTTGGAATCTTGGGCAAATGCTGAGTGGTTTACTTCAAAAGAGCCTCTTCCAGAAAAAATAACACTAACTGTTTTTAAAGTTCCTGGTGAAACGAACACTGACGACCTTTCTCCAGCTAGTGAAGCATGGAGCAGAAGTGACATACCTCTTCATGCACTTTCTATGCTAAAGGCTAAAATGCCGGATGCCATGGAAACTATAGCAAAACTTAAAGAAAAAGGTCATCCTG
Source organism: Helicobacteraceae bacterium (assembly GCA_015488075.1). Taxonomy (GTDB): domain Bacteria; phylum Campylobacterota; class Campylobacteria; order Campylobacterales; family Sulfurimonadaceae; genus S012-15. The sequence goes on from WFOM01000099.1 coordinate 2,052, forward strand.
TAGCATATGTAGGTGATGTTGTAGGAACAGGAAGTTCAAGAAAATCGGGTATAAACTCTGTTCAGTGGCATCTAGGTGTTGATATACCCGGTGTTCCAAACAAAAGAACAGGCGGTTTCGTTCTTGGGGGCATTATAGCTCCTATCTTTTTTGCTACTGCAGAAGATTCAGGTGCATTGCCGATTGAACTTGATGTAACAAAAATGGAGATGGGTGATGTTATAGAACTTTACCCATACAAAGGTGAGTGCTATAAAGACGGAGAGCTTATAGCAACTTTCAAACTTAGACCAAATACCATAACAGATGAAGTTAGAGCCGGCGGTAGAATCCCTCTTATAATCGGAAGAGGTCTAACTACTAAAGCAAGACAGGTTTTGGGAATGGGTGAGGATGATATATTCCTAAGACCGGAACAACCAAAAGATACAGGTAAAGGTTACACTCTTGCTCAAAAAATGGTTGGTAAAGCATGTGGATTAGAGGGTGTTAGACCTGGAATGTATTGTGAGCCTGTAATGACTACTGTCGGTAGCCAGGATACAACAGGACCAATGACAAGAGATGAGATAAAAGAGCTTGCTGCACTTGGATTTAATGCAGATTTAGTTCTTCAATCATTTTGCCATACTGCAGCTTATCCAAAACCTACAGATGTTAAACTTCACCACACACTTCCTGATTTTATAGCCCAAAGAAGCGGTGTAGCACTAAGACCAGGTGATGGAGTTATACACTCATGGCTAAATAGGATGTGTTTACCAGATACAGTAGGAACAGGTGCAGATTCACACACTAGATTTCCTATAGGTATATCTTTCCCTGGCGGTAGCGGTATAGTTGCATTTGCAGCAGTTACAGGTTCAATGCCTCTTACCATGCCTGAATCAGTTCTAGTTAAATTCAAAGGTGAAATGCAACCTGGTATAACTCTAAGAGACTTAGTAAATGCTATACCATACAAAGCTATACAAGAAGGGCTTTTGACTGTTGAGAAAAAAGGTAAAAAGAATATCTTTGCAGGAAGAATTTTAGAGATAGAAGGTCTTCCGCAACTAAAAGTTGAACAGGCATTTGAACTTGCTGATGCTTCAGCTGAGAGAAGTGCTGCTGCTTGCACCGTCAAACTTGACAAAGAGCCTATCATAGAGTATCTAAAATCAAACATAACACTGCTTCAGGCTATGATAGATGCAGGATATGAAGACCACAGAACATTAGAGAGAAGAATAAAAAGAATGCAAGAGTGGCTTGACAATCCGGTGCTAATGGAAAGAGACGAAGATGCAGAATATGCAGCGGTGATTGAGATAGACCTAAATGAGATTACTGAGCCTATAGTTGCATGTCCAAACGATCCGGATGATGTCGCAACACTTACAGAAGTTTTGGCTGATCCAAAAAGACCTCACTGCATAGATGAAGTGTTTGTCGGTTCTTGTATGACAAACATAGGTCACTACAGAGCTTTGGGTGAAGTGTTAAAAGGTGAAGGTGCTGTTCCTACAAGACTTTGGGTATGTCCTCCGACAAAAATGGATGAAAAACAACTCACAGAAGAGGGTTACTATGCTATATTTGGAGCAGCAGGTGCCAGAACAGAAGTTCCTGGATGCAGCC